>DAOVZQ010000201.1 GCA_030635025.1 bacterium | reverse complement strand
GATGGCGAAGCTCGTCACCACTTCCAACAGGCTGATGGTGCTGGTCAGGGCCGCCACGGCCACGAGCAGGTAGAAGAACGCGCTGATCAAGGAGCCGCCCGGTAGCTTGAAGAAGACCAGGGGCAGGGTCGTGAACAGGATCGTGGAGCTCTTGCGCACTTCCAGGTCGAAGCTGAAGATGATCGAGAACATGATGACACAGGCCAGCAGCGCGATCACCGTATCCAGGATACTGATGGTCAAGGCGGCGCGGGGGATCGAGTCCTGACGCCTCATGTAGCTGCCGTAGGTCAGCATGGCGCCCATGCCCAGACTCAAGGTGAAGAAGCTGTGCCCCAGGGCCTCAAGAATCGCACTCCGAGTCAAATCCTCGAAATTGGGTCGGAACAGGAAGGTCATGGCGCGGCCGAAGCCGTCGGTGGTCGTGGCGTACACGGCCAGGGCGATCAGGATCGCAAAGAGGATCGGCACCAGTACCTTGGCCACGCGTTCGATGCCACGCTGCACGCCGAAGAAAACCACGCCGACGGTCATCGCCATGAAGATGGTGTACCAGAGGGTCTGCTGCGATCCGCTGGCCAGAAAGCCCCCGAAGAACACTTCGAGCCCATCGGTCGTACCGGCCAGCGTGCCCAATTGGCCGCCGATGGCCATCAGGATATAGCGAAGGGTCCAGCCGGCGATCACGCAGTAGTACGACAGGATCACGAAGCCGGCGATCACGCCGAGCATCCCGGCGCCGGTCCACAGGGCGCCCCCCGGACGGGACTCGCCAAGCAGCTTGAAGGCTCCTACGGGGCTGAGTCTGCTGCGCCGCCCCAGAACGATTTCGGCAATCATGATAGGCAGCCCCACGAGGGCCACCGCGCCGATATAGACGATCACAAAGGCGCCGCCGTTGTTCTCGTAGGCGATGTAGGGAAACTTCCAAAGGTTGCCCAGCCCGACGGCGCTTCCCGCCGCGGCGAGGATGAAACCGAGCCGTCCACTCCACTGCCCGCGCTGCTCCGCCATTCCGTGCTCCTCCCGAGTGTCATTCCAAGGAATTGGGCAGCCTAGCGAGAGGTGCGGCGATTTGTCAATGATGGACCGGGTTGCCGTGTTATACGACGACGGCGCCGCTGTCAATCAGCGGCGCCGTCGCTTCGAAACACGGAGGCCGGTCAGTCGATCGTCCAGGTATCCGGGGTGTAGATCAAGTCCTTCAGACTCCCCTCGCCCTTCTCATCGATGACGTTCTGGACCTGGGTGTTGACCGCCTGGTCGTAGGTTTCCTGCTCGACATCATGGAAGATGCCGATGGCCCGCGGACGATCCGTTTCGCGGTCGAGGTTCGCCATCAGAAAGCCCGGCATGGGCGTCGGCGTACTCGGATCCCAGATCGAGGCCTTGTCGGGAGCGACTACCTGGGAGCCGTGGCAGTCCATCAGCATACCCTTGTCGCCGTTGGTCCCGTAGATCATCGGTTGGCCGGGTTGCAGGTCGATGGTGTGCTCGTCGCGCATGTCCTTGGTCGTCCAGTTCTTGAAGGCTCCATCGTTGAAGATCAGACAGTTCTGCCAGATCTCCACGAACGACGTGCCTTTGTGGGCCGCGGCGGCCAGCATGATTTTCTTCATGTGCTTGGGCTGTGAGTCCATGGTCCGGGCCACGAAGGTGGCGCCGGCGCCCAGGGCCAGTTCGATGGGATGGAAGGGATGGTCGAGAGATCCGAAGGGCGAGGTCTTGGTCTTCAGGCCCTGCGGACTGGTGGGGGAGTACTGCCCCTTGGTCAGACCGTAGATCTCGTTGTTGAACATCAGGATGTTCAAGTCCACGTTGCGACGCAGCGTGTGGATCAGGTGGTTGCCGCCGATGGACATGGCGTCGCCATCACCGGTCGCCACCCAGACCGACAGGTCCGGGTTGGAGGTCTTGACGCCCGTGGCGACGGCCAGGGCACGCCCGTGAATGCTGTGGAACCCGTAGGTGTCCAGGTAATAGGGGAAGCGGCTCGAACACCCGATCCCCGATACAATGACAGTCTGATGCCGGGGAATACCGATCTCCGCCAGCGTCTGCTGGGTGGCGTTGAGGATGGCGTAGTCGCCACATCCGGGACACCACTTGACTTCCTGGTTCGACTTGAAGTCGCGGGGCTTCAGCTCGGCGGGGTTCATGACTGCTCCTCCAGCATCTTGGTGACTCGTATTCGGATTTCGGCGGCCTTGAACGGCTTGCCCATGACCTTGTTCAGCGTTTCGAAGCGGAACTGCGGATACTCGCTCGTCAGGTATTTGGCGAGTTGTCCCATGTTGAGTTCGGGAACCAGAATCCGGTCATATCGGGCGAAGATTTCCTCCAGCCCGGCCGGCAGCGGGTAGATGTGCCGCAGGTGCAGGTGAGCAACCGTCTGGCCCGGCTTTTCCGGTCTGGCCGTCGCTGTGTGGATAGCCCCGTAGGTGGAGCCCCAACCGAGTACCAGCACTCCGCCCGACTCGGCGCCGGTGGGCTGAGGTGTCGGGATCGTCTTACGGATACCCATCACCTTGTCCAGGCGTTGCTCGACCATCTTCTGGTGATTCTCAGGGTCATAACTCACGTTGCCCGTGAGATCTTCCTTCTCCAGTCCACCGATGCGGTGCTCCAGACCCGGCATACCCGGGGTGGCCCAGGGGCGCACCAGGCGTTCGTCGCGACCGTAGGGGTGGAACGTCTCACCGTCTTTGTGACGGCTCACCTTGAAGGGTTTCAACTCCTCTACGACGGGCAGGCGCCACGGCTCGGCGCCGTTGGCGATGTAGTTGTCGCTCAACAGCATCACCGGCGTCATGTACTCCACGGCGATGCGGCAGGCTTCGACCGCACAGTCATAGGCGTCGGACGGCGCAGCGCAGGCGATCACGGGGATCGGCGCCTCGCTGTTGCGTCCATAGAGCGCCTGATTCAGATCCGCCTGCTCGACCTTGGTGGGCATGCCGGTTGATGGCCCGGCCCGTTGCACGTTGACGATCACCAAGGGCAGTTCCGTCATGACGGCCAGACCCATGGCTTCGGACTTGAGCGCCACGCCAGGGCCCGACGTCGTGGTCACGCCGAGTTTGCCGGTAAACGAGGCGCCGATCGCCGTGCAGATGCCCGCGATTTCATCCTCCATCTGGGCGGTGACCACGCCGTGGCTCTTCATGGCCGCCAGATACTGCAGAATGTCCGTGGCGGGGGTGATGGGATAAGAACCGAGGAAGAGCTTGAGATCCGCAAGGTCGGCGCCCGTGGCCAACCCCAGAGCCAGGGCCTCGTTGCCCATGATGTTGCGGTAGGTGCCGGTCGGCAGATCGGCCATGGGTGCGACCGTGAAGCGCCCCTGGAATATCTCGTGGATGTCGCCCGCATTGTAGCCGGCCCGTAACGCCATCTGGTTGGCCTCGATCAGGTCGGGCTTGCTGGCGAACTTGGCGGACAGCCACTCCAGGGTCGGTTCTACCGGGCGGCTGAACAGCCAGTACATCAGTCCCAGCGTATAGAAATTCTTGCAGCGAAGAACGTCCTTCTTGTTCAGGGGTGATCCCTCGAGTGCCTGCAGGACCCGTGTATTGATGTCGATCTTGATGACCCTGAAGGCGCTGAGCGTCCCGTCCTCAAGCAGACTCGACTCCATCTTGGCCTTGGCCAGATCCTTCTCGGTGAAGGCGTCCGTATTAACGATGACGATGCCGCCGGGCTTGAGATCCTTGTAGTTCACCACCAGGGCGGCCGGGTTCATGGCCACCAGGACGTCCGGCGTATCCCCGGGGGTGAAGATATCACCAGAGCTGAACCGGATCTGGAAGCCCGACACGCCCGCGCGGGTCCCGGCCGGGGCGCGGATCTCAGCGGGGAAATCCGGGAAGGTGGCCAGGTCGTTGCCGACGATGGCCGTCGTCTCAGTGAACTGGCTGCCTGTGATCTGCATTCCGTCGCCGGAATCACCGGCGAAACGGATAACTACGTCTTCCTGAGTGATGACATCGGTCGTCATGATTACCCCTGCCGGCGCATCCGGGCCGGTGCATGTAATGGGTGAGTCCCAGTGCGAACTGAATGCGGGGGCTAAGACTCCGCATTAACGCTGAATGGTACAACCGATTTGCGGACGTCGCCAAGAAAGAATAGCGTTTTTCGATGTTTCGATCCGGTTTTCAGAAATCCAGGTATTCGAGTAGGTAGCGGTCCCGGTATTCGGGTCTCAGGCGGAGATTGTTCCGGAGGCCCGGGGTCGCAACCACACGGGCGCTTTTCTCACGGCTCGCCGGGAGGACAAGGATGGCGTCAACATGGGGATAATGGTCGTAAAGCAGTCGTTGCGCCCGTTCCGGACCAAGTACGTATAGTGTTGTCGACAGGGCGTCGGCCAGGGTGGCGGAGCGACAGATCACCGTGACGCTCAGCAACCCCTCGACCGGCCGTCCGGTCGCCGGATTCATGATGTGCCCGTAGCGGTGGCCATCGATTTCCACGAATTGCTCATAGGCGCCGCTGGTGGCGGCGGCCCGATTGACCATGTCGAAGGAGGCGAAGATTTGGTCGGGATCCCGTGGGTCGCGCACGCCCACCCGCCAGGCGTCCCGGTCATCGGGGAGTCCCAGGGCGAAGATGGTCCCGCCCAGATCGATCAGGGCACTGCTGGTGCCGAACTCGATGAGGTTGGCCACGGCTCGGTCTACGGCGAATCCCTTGGCGATGCCGCCCAGGTCAAGCCGTGTCCCTTCGTGCGTCTTGGCCAGTGTACGGCGGAAGGGGTCGTGTCTGTAGCCGCCCAGCAACGCGCGAACCGAGTCCACCTCGGCCGGGGCCGGTAGTCGTCCCTGTCGGCTGCGGAAGCCCCAGAGACGCATCAACGGCTCGGCGCTTGGATCGAAGGCGCCGCCGCTGATCTCCCTTAGCTCCTCGGAAACCCGCAGACAGGTGTTCAGCCACTTGGATATCGCATAGGTCGAGCCGGCCGAAGCCGTATTGAAACGCCCCACTTCGGAATCATCGTCCCAGGAACTCAGCCGGGTATTTACGCTGTCGAAAGTCGCCTGTACGAGATGGGCGGGCGATTGGCGTGCGGTTCGGTCCCACACGTAGATCTCGCCCCGGGCGCGGGTACCCATCACCGGGAAGTCGAAGCGGTGGATATCACCGGAGTCGCTGCAGCCGATCGCCAGCACGCCGGTCAGGGCGGCGATGAATACGGCAGTGAGCCGTGTAAGTCGTGAAAAGTCTCTCATGATCCTGTCACCATAACCCGCGTCGTGTCCCGAATCTACCCCCGTGCCACCGGCAGCTGATCCCAGCGCGTGGTATAGGCGGGGGAGCGGTGCTCCTGCTTCATGCGCCAAGCCTTGCGAAGTCCCTCGGTGGCGTAGCCGATGGTGCCGCGGCCAAGGTTGCGGTTCAGGCGGTCCAGCACACCCATCAGGCCGCCCGGCCGTGAACGCGATCCGGAGCGTGATCCGGAACGCGGCGCGGCGAACAGCGAACCCTGGTGATGCGTCTCGGGTACGAGGTCCAGCAGCATGACCCCCGCCTTCATGTAGCGGTAGCCTGGGCGCCAGATCTCCGCCAGTGCGTCGACCGCAGCGGTGATGATCTCGCCGGAATCCTGGCTGGCGTCGGGCAGGGTTCGCGTTGCGCTGTTGTGGTAGCGGGGCTCGGCCTCGTTGAAGGGACTGGTGGCGATGAAGACCATGACCGCCCGGGCGCGCGAATGCTGGTCGCGCAG
>DAOVZQ010000011.1 GCA_030635025.1 bacterium | reverse complement strand
CGGTCACCGACGTGAGCGAGGTAACCGATTTCCCGGAGATCTTCGGCGGACGGGTCAAAACTCTGCATCCCAAGATATTCGGCGGTATCCTGGGGGCGGCCGAGGCGGACTACGACGATGTGTCCGACCTGGGCGTGGCGCCGATCGATGTTGTCGTCTGCAACCTCTACGATTTTGCGGCAACCGTGTCCGCAGGGGCCGACCACGATGCCGTCATCGAGAAGATCGATATCGGCGGACCGTCCTTGTTGCGTGCCGCCGCCAAAAATCACGCCCGCGTTTGCGTACTCGGCGCCCCGGATTTCTACGAGGACTTCGCCGGTGAATGTCGAGCCAACGGCGGTTTCCCCGGAGACGAATTCCGTCGCCTCATGGCCGCCGAGACCTTTGCCATGGTCGCCGATTACGACGCCCAGATCGCCGAATATTTCGAGGGCCATCACCACGACGGCCACCTTGGCGTGGAACTGCGCTACGGCGAAAACCCGCACCAGAAGGCCGAACTCTTCCTGCCTGGCGTTGATGCGGACAATCCCCTGGACGGCATGGGCCTGCGCCAACTCAACGGCAAGGCGCTCTCGTACAACAACCTCGTCGACGTGATCGCCGCGGCCAAGCTCATTACCGACCTCGACGGTGTCTGCTGCGCGGCCATCAAGCACACCAACCCCTGTGGCGTAGGGGCGGCCGACACGCCGGCCGAGGCGCTCGAACGCGCCCTGCGCTGTGATCCCGATTCGGCTTTCGGCGGCATCTTCGCCTTTACCACGGAGCTTGATCTCGCCGCGGTAGAGATTCTGCGCAAACGCTTCTGCGAGGTCGTCATGGCGCCGTCCTTTGCGCCGGACGCCCTGGCCATTCTCCAGAAGAAGAAGAACCTGCGCGTGCTGAGTCTCGACACCGCCGCCTTCACCTCCGTTACGCGCGGCAAGGGGATGGCCTTCGGCGAAGTCCAGCTTCACCAGGAAGAGGATGACGGCTTCCCCGAACTCGATGACTGGAAACATGTGGCCGGGCCCAAGCCCGATGCGAACATGACGTCCGCTCTCAAACTTCAGTGGCGCGTCTGCAAACACGTCAAGAGCAACGCCATCGTTCTCGGTGATCACGAGAACACGCTGGGCATAGGCGCCGGGCAGATGAGCCGGGTCGATTCCACGCGCATCGCCGTGCGCAAGGCGGGCGACCAGGAACTCTCGCTACAGGGATGCGTTTGCGCCTCGGACGCTTTCTTTCCTTTCGCCGACAGCATCGAGCGCTTGCACGAAGCGGGTGTGGCCGGCGTGATCGCTCCCGGTGGTTCCATCCGGGACGAGGAAGTCATCGAGGCCGCCGATCGGCTCGGCGTAACCCTGATCCACACCGACCGACGTCATTTCCGCCATTGAGCAGATCGGTAACGCCCGTATGACAACGAAGCAGACCCAGCCCGAGGTGGCGGTTCTAGATTTCGGATCCCAATACACACAGCTCATCGCGCGCCGCCTGCGCGAGGTGGGTGTCTTTTCCGAGATCTATCCCTTCAATCGCTACAAAGAGTTGCTCGATCGTGACGAGATTCGGGGCGTGGTTTTGTCCGGCGGGCCCTCGTCGGTTTACGAGGATGGCGCACCCGATATCGGTGACGAGCTCTTCGCCGAGGGCAAGCCGCTGCTCGGCATCTGTTACGGCATGCAGCTGATGTGTCGAAAGCTCGGCGGCGCCATCGAGGCCTCCACCAATCGTGAATACGGCCCGGCGACGATCGACCGCGCCGGCAAGAGCCGTCTCTTCACCGAGACACCCGGCCAACAGGGCGTCTGGATGAGTCACGGCGACCGCGTGGCTGCGCTGCCCGATGGTTTTACGCCGCTGGCCAGTTCGGGGTCGATTCCCTTCGCCGCCGCCGGCGACGAAACCCGCGGCTACTACTGCGTCCAATTCCATCCGGAGGTGGTTCACACCGAGCACGGGATGCAGATCCTGCGCAACTTCAGCCGGGACATCTGCGCCATCGAGAGCGAGTGGTCGACCACGGTGTTCATCGACTCCACCGTCGCGGAAATCCGCGAGCGCGTCGGCACACGGAAGGTGTTGTGCGGCGTCTCCGGCGGCGTGGACTCTACGGTCGCGGCCACCCTGATCGATCAGGCCGTGGGCGAACAACTCCACACGGTCTTCGTCGACAACGGCTTGCTGCGCCTGGGCGAAGCCAGCGAGGTGGAGCGTAACCTGAACGCCTTTTTGCACCGGCCCGTCCTGCGTGTGGACGCACGGAACCTGTTCCTGAACGGGCTTCGCGGCGTGACGGATCCGGAGAAGAAACGCAAGATCATCGGCAACACATTCATCGATGTCTTCAAGTCGGCCACGACGGATCTGGGCCCCTTCGAGTTTTTGGCACAGGGTACGCTATACCCGGATCGCATCGAGTCCGTTTCCGTCAACGGTCCCTCGCACGTGATCAAGTCGCATCACAACGTGGGGGGCCTGCCCGAGGAATTGGGCTTCGAACTTATCGAACCCCTCGGCGAACTCTTCAAGGACGAGGTCCGACGTGTGGGCCGCAGCCTGGGCATTCCCGACAGTCTGCTCATGCGTCATCCGTTCCCCGGGCCGGGACTCGGCGTCCGTATCCTCGGCGACGTAACGGCTGACCGGGTTCGCCTTCTGCAACAGGCGGACCATATATTCATCCAGGAGCTGCTGGACAGCGGGCAGTACGACAAGATCTGGCAGGCGGGCGCCGTCCTGCTGCCGATTCAAACCGTCGGCGTGATGGGGGACAAGCGTACCTACGAAGCGGTCGTCGCCTTGCGTGCGGTGACCAGTCAGGATGGGATGACGGCTGATTGGGCCCGCATCCCGAACGAGGTATTGGCGCGTGTCAGCAACCGCATCATCAACGAAGTCCCCGGTATCAACAGGGTGGCCTACGATATCAGCAGCAAGCCGCCCAGCACTATTGAATGGGAGTGAGACCCGACAGCCAATGAATCGACACTTTTGGCGATCCCGAGTCCTGTTTCATCTTGTGGCCGTCCTGCTGGGGACGGCCGCAAGCCTCTGCGTCTTCAGCATAGTGTCCCTTGCCGACGATGACCTGTCGACCTGGCGTACCGAGCGCCGGGCTTCCATTCGCGATGCCTTTACCGATGGCGACAAATCCACAGCCTCCTTCAGATTGATGGTAATCCCTGTGGACTTCGAAGGCACGCGTCTGCCGGACGTATGGGACCCCGCTCGTGACCTCGCTCCGCGAGTAGCCGGACACGACGGCGAGACCCTTGAACGGTATTTCTCCACAGCCAGCGGCGTGGACGGCTGGCTCCAGATCGTCCTCTCGCCCCTGGTTCATCTTGACGGTGAGTCGGCGGACTACTCCGACATTTCCATAACCGGTTTCACGCGGACGCGCGCCCTGGCCGGGCAGGCCATCGCCGGCGCCGACGCCGCCGGTGTTCCATTCGCCACTGCGGATGCGAATGCCGACGGGCGTGTGGACGGAGTCCTGATCCTGCACGCCGCCCCCGGGTTGGAGAACGACCCCGTCAACGGGCATGTGGTGCCGCTCCAGTATTACCTGGCCTCGCCCTACAGACAGTTCGGCGTAGAGGCCCAACACTACGCCGTGGCCAGCCTGCATAGCGGGCCCGGGATATGGGCCCACGAAACGGCTCACCTTTTGGGATTGGAAGACCGTTACGACCTTTTCCTCTCGCCCGAAGAGGACAGTGCCGTGAGCCGTGGCGGACTCGGGATCTTCAGCCTCATGTCAGCCGGAGCCTGGGGACGCGGCGACGGTACGGGCGCGGCCCTGCTCGACGCCTACAGCGCGGTACAGCTCGGTTGGGCCGAAGCCGTCGAGATCCACAGGGGAAGCTTGGGCGCCGTGACGATGAATAGCGGCGCAGTCCTAAAGCTTCCCATCAGCGGCGAATCCGATGCCGAGTATTTCCTGCTGCAGGCCAGGGGCGGTTTCGACGACGCACCCTACGATGCCGTATTTCCCGAGCTGGGTCTTCTCGTCTATCACGTGGACGAAACCGTGCCGGATGGAACCTACGGTGACGGGCATCTTCGCGTACGCCTGGTCGAGGCCGACAATGTGGACGATCTCGCCGAAGGGGATTCGCCCGGCACACTCGACGACATGTTCCCCGATGAGACCGGGTACACCGAGTGGCACGCGACGACGTCCCCGTCCAGCGCCAGCTACCACGGGCCTAGCGGTATCATCTGTCGCTTCCACGCTGAAGAGGACGAACTTCGCGTGGAATACACGCTTCTCGGCAACCCGTTCGACACAGTCATGCGCTTTGTCGACTCCGCCGGCGACACCCTCTGCGACATCACGGTGCGTGAACCTGGCTTAAACGCCTCGACCGTCTCCGTGGACATTTTTGCGTTCACCTTCGGAGGGGCGTGGGGGCACTTCGAGTCCGGTTCACCTCATGTCCAACGAGATCTTGAATCGGTCGGCTCAGGAGTCTGGGTCCTGACAGACCCGATCATCTGGCGACCCAACGGCATACCGCCTCCCGGCGCGACCACGGTTTTTACTATTCAACTCTATCGCGACGGCCAGCCGGTGGGACATGCGGACCGCACCTGGTTATGGCAGGATACCGAGCATCCTCTGGCTCTATCAAATCCCTGGTCGGACGGATGGATGGAACTCACATCTCTCGGCAACACGCTCTGGCAAGCCTGGCCCGCCAACGCGGCGGATGACCTGCCGGATATCCCTTTGCTCGCCTGCACTGGGTCCGAGTTTACAGACAGCACGGACTGGCCTGACGTAACCTACTGGAACAATTCCGACGCCCGGATTCTCTCGCCGCTCTTCTTCACCGGCGGCGGGTCTCTGCGCATGATCCACGCCCTGGACGCCCACGCTTACGAAGCGACGATCGGCACAGACGGCGCACAGGTTCTCGCCCAATTCGAAGATGGGCAATTTCATTCCCTGCAACCACTGGGCGGTTATGATGGGCGTGTCGACAGCTCGGTCAGCAATGAGATTCACGGGCAGGACGCCTTCATCGGCCCCGGCGAATTCGTCGTCGACCACACGCCGCTCTGGACGGTGGACGTCTTCCCCCTGCAGGACGTCGCACCTGACTGGACGCGTCTCCAGTTGCGCCTATCCAGCGATCCCCTATGGCGTGGACGGGGCTGGCTGATCGCACGAATGGACTTGTGGCCCCAAGAGCAGGGCGATGTACCGTTCCAACCGGTCTGGGACGTCGAACAAGGTGGCGTAGCCCTGTCGTGGCCCTGGGAGCCGCCCGAATGGATCACCCTGGAGGCCAGTCTCGATCATGGCGATGCGTGGACGACCATCTGGGAAGGCGGCGTGCCCACCGGGCAGACCCGGGACCGGATGATTATTCCGACGGCCCAATTGGCGTTACCCGACAGTGTGGCCGTCAACCGCACGCTCCTGCGCGCCCGTATTCGAATCGACCTGGGGGAGGTGGTCTCCCGTACCGGTCTGATGGGCGACCCCGATCCTTCGCCTGAGTTCAGTCTCGGCTTCCCGCGTCCCAACCCGGCGACCGACGAAACCGTCGTCATGGTGCAGACGAGTTTGCTCGCCGCACATCTGGCCATCTACGATATGCGAGGACGTCTCGTGCGTAACTGGTGGTTGCCGAACGGCGCTTATGTCATAACCTGGGATGGCCGCGACGACGACGGACGCACAGCCGCCGCCGGCGTATACGTGTTGCGTCTGCGCGCCCATGACGGATCAAGAACCTTGACTAGAAAGGTAACCCTACTGAGATGAGCCCTGGAAGGATCCTGGCTTTCGTCTTTATGTTGTTCATCGCTTCCGTCAGTTCCGCCGCAATGCTGGTGGATCCTTTTCTGGAGGATCTGCGGGTGGGAACGTACAGCACGGTCGATGAGATCGAGGCCCGTGACGGTTGGCCGGCAGATCTTTTTGCCTCACCAAACTGGTCGCCAGGGTGGGAACAGGCGTGGCGCCGGATCACCGAGACATCTGTGGAAGCGGTTTCTCATCACACTCGCCTTGGCCATTATTTTCACGACGGCAAGAACCCGCATCGAGATCTGGCGCTCATCCGGGCCTGGACCAAGAGAGACAGCCTGGCTGGGGATATCTCCGCATTCCTGCCGCCCCTCTTCGCCGAGGACCTGTACACCAAGAGAGTCCTGGACCAGGCAGCGGTTGATCCTCGGGCCGCGCTCCACACGATCGATGTAATGCTCGAGTCCTTGCCGACCCGACAACTTGACGATCTGGAACGTTTTGTCTGGTCGCTGCGAAGACGAGCCTTGCTCGAGCGTGTCGGTCGTCCCGAATTGAACGAGTCCCTCTGGCCCGAGTTGATCGAGCTCGGTCCTTATGACAAGAACTCTGGCTGGGCGATCTGGACGGTGAAGCGTCTCCAGATGAAGCAGCCCCTGATACCCGCAATGCCCGCTGATGATGCGACGGCGCTGTTCATCGCCGGCCTACGCAGTCCCGGCCTGACGTCGCGTGACATAGATCGCAGTCCCTATTCACGCGGGGCTCGTATGGCCTTGGGCGCCGCGGCTCTCCCGAAATCCTCCTTGAGAAGACACTTTGGGATGTATCCCGATCCTCCTGCAGGGGCACGACTTCAAGGTCACTGGCTCAGGGGACGCTGGCGGATGCTTGGGTATTCGGCTGTAGCGGCCGAGCGTTTGGCCCATACGGGCGGGATCGCCCCCGAACATAAAGCCGGCTATCTTCGTCGCGCCGCCGACAAACAGGCCTCTGCTGGATTCTGGGGGAGTGTCGTGCCTAATCTGCGCGCCGCCCACCTTCAGGCCGCCCGTAGCGGCAAGCGTAGCGTCATACGTCGCATCAACACCGAGATCGAGCGTATGGCCGCCCTGTCTGCCCATCAGGGTAACCGGCAGGCTTTGGAGCTGCTCACCGATATCGTTAGCGACACCCCCGCTAAACAGGAGCCTGGCCGACTTGGCGATTTGAGCGCGTTCGTCTCGGCCGGACACGCCCCTGTTCTGTCCGGAGCCTACGATTACGCAGGGGCGACATCACTCCGCACGGGAGTCTGGCGGGCCTGGGCGAAACTTGGATTACGCCTTGTCGAGAACACAGGGGAGACCGATCCCCGCTGGCAGGCCTACGCGTCTATCCTGTCCGAGGGGACCGCGGCTCGGGACAAACAGGGGATCGCAGCGTCCGCCGCCAAAGCCATCGTCGAGGCCATGCAGGCCGAACCTTGGTTCGAGACGATTCTCGACTGGGAACTGATTTCGGCCCTGGGCGAGTTGTCTCACGGAGACTTGGTCGCCGAATCGACACCGATCGTCCAACTCGTGCGTGAAGCGGACTCGGATCTCGAGACGTACTTGCTCCTCGGCATCGCCATAGCACTCCAAGACGCGCGCGGCCAACTCGCCGCTACCGTCGCCATGTCCCGGCCCGGCCTGAGTCTGGACGAGAACCTCTTGCTGCTCTATCCGATCCCTGCCAGCGACGCCCTGTGGAGTCGATTGCGCGCATCCGGCATCGACCCCGCGCTGGTGCTGGCCGTCGCCCGCAACGAATCCCTCTTCGACCCCGCCGTACGATCCCGATCCGGCGCCCTTGGCTGGATGCAGATCATGCCCTTCCACTATCCGGGGAACGGCCACCATGAGGGCGAGGTTATCTGGCGCAGCCTGGGCAAGTCGGTCGAAGCGGGTTTGAAGCTGTTGGCCCAGGGCATCCGGCGCAACGACGGCGATCCTTATCGCACCCTGGCCGACTACAACGCGGGGCCCACGGCGGTCAAGCGTTGGGACGCCCAACTGGGCGCGGAAACGCCCGCCGCGACCTTCCTGTCCTGGATCGGATATCCGGAGACCCGTCGCTATGTGGAAAAGGTTTTAATTGACCGGGAGGTCTACGCCTGGATACTTGAGGATGCCGCGACACCATAGGATGCCGTCTCAGGCCCGCGCTGACAACGAGGGAACGCTTGATGCCCAGCGATAAACAGCAGACCGACAGCCTCCCGGCCCGCACCTGGCGCGAAAGCGTGGAGTGGGGGCGGAAGGCCATACACATCTCCTCGACCATCCTGGCCGTATGGGTGCTTCTGGTCGACGACCCCCTGTGTACGGTCGGTCTGGCCGCTGCGACCGTCTTCGTCCTGTCTGTGGATATGGCCCGCCTGGCGACCAAAAGCTGGGCCCTGTGGTTTTATCGTACGTTTCCCCTTATCTTCCGACGGGACGAACGTCAACGGCTGTCCGGCGCCTCGGTGATGATGATCGGCGCGACCATTACCTCTTTTCTGTTTCCGTCAGTGCCAGCCGCCGCGGGGATCCTTTGTCTCGCATGGGGCGACTCGGCCGCAGCCATCGTAGGCCAGGCCGTCTCGTTTCGGCGTCAGCAGCTCGGGCTGGAAAAGGGAACGACATCCCGGGCGCCCGTTGTCGCAACACGCGGCAGCAAGACCTGGGTGGGAACGTCCGCCTGCTTCCTGGTTTCGATGGTCGTCATCCTACTGGTCAGCGACGCGTCGCTGCTGCTCTCGGTCGCCGGCGGCATCGCCTCGGCCACCATGGAGCGCTGGACGCCCGGCCGCTGGGACAATTTGACCATGCCGTTGGCCACCGCGGCGGTCATCCAGTTCTGCGACACCTGGTTCGTTTGAGAGCGAATCGATTTCCATTGTCACGAATGACTCTTTGACCGGGATGTGATCCTGCCCATGGATTTCGCCAAAATACTCGAAAAACTTTTCGGCAAGAAATCGCAACGCGACTTCAGCAAGTTGCAGCCCCTGCTGGAGGACGTGAAGATCGCGCGCGAACCCCTGGCGAGCCTGGACGACGAGGCTCTCCGCGCCAAAACCGATGAATTCCGACGCCGACATGCCGATGGCGAATCCCTCGACGATCTGCTTCCCGAAGCCTTCGGTACGGTGTGGGAAGCCTGCCGACGCCTGGCCGAACGGGGAGCCTCCTGGCCCGTCTGGGAACGGGAGATGGTCTGGGACATGGTGCCCTACGACGTGCAGATCGTCGGCGGCATTGTCCTGCATCAGGGACGAATCGCGGAGATGGCCACCGGTGAGGGAAAAACCCTGGTCGCCGTGATGCCCCTTTATCTGAACGGGCTGTCCGGACGGGGCGCCCATCTCGTAACGGTCAACGAGTACCTGGCACGTCGCGATGCCGAATGGATGGGCGGTGTCCTTGAATTCCTCGGGCTCAACGTCAGCTATATCATCAACAGCATGACGCCCGACGAGCGTCGCGTCGCCTACGGGTCTGACGTGACCTACGGCACGAACAACGAATTCGGCTTCGACTACCTGCGCGACAACATGGCCGTCCACAAGGAGCAGCTCGTCCAGCGCGACTTCCACTTCGCCATCGTGGATGAGGTTGACTCGGTGCTCATCGACGAGGCTCGAACACCCTTGATCATCTCGGGCGCCGTGGCCAAATCAACCCACCAGTTCGAGGCGCTCAAGCCGCGGGTCGACAAGCTGGTCCGCCAACAGAACCGGATCGTCAACGAGTGGTTGACCGATGTGGAGAGAATCTTCCGCGGTGCGACCGAGGACGGCGACGCGGTGTCCATAGACCGGGGCTCGGGCGAGGCCTTGCTGCGCATTTCGCGCGGCGCCCCCAAGAACAGGCGCTTTCGACGCCTGTCCCAGCTGCCGGGTGTCCTCGATGCCGTCAAGAAGACCGAAGAAGCCCACATGCGCGACAAGTCCATGTGGGAGGCCGACGAGCCCCTGCTCTACGTAGTGGAAGAACGGCACCACTCGGTCGATCTGACCGAGCAGGGACGCGAAATCCTGGCCGAAGCCGAGCCCGACTTCTTCGTCCTGCCGGATCTTGCGGAAACCATGGGCGAGATCCAGGAAGACAGCTCTCTCACGCCCGACCAGAAAACCGAGCGGATCGACAAGATCGAGCGCGAATACGCGGGCAAAAACGAACTGATCAGCAACGTCGACCAGTTGCTGCGGGCCTATACGTTGTATGACAAGGATGACGAGTACGTCGTCATGGAAGGCAAGATCCAGATCGTCGACGAGTTCACGGGCCGCCTCATGCCGGGCCGGCGCTTCAGCGAGGGACTGCATCAGGCCCTCGAAGCGAAGGAGGGCGTGAAGGTCGAGAAGGAGACCCAGACCCTCGCCACGGTCACGTTGCAGAACTTCTTCCGCATGTACGACAAGCTCGCCGGCATGACCGGCACCGCCGTCACCGAGGAAGCCGAGTTCGCCCAGATCTACACCCTGGACGTGGTGGAGATACCCACCAACGAGCCGATCCGCCGCGTGGACCTCGAGGACGTCGTCTTCAGATCAAAAAAGGAAAAGTACAACGCAATCGTCGACGAGGTGAGCCGACTTCACGAGCTGGGGCTGCCGGTGCTGGTGGGGACCACGACCGTCGAGGTGAGCGAGCTGATCAGTCGTCTGCTCAAACGACAGGGCGTCAATCACAACGTCCTGAACGCCAAACACCACAAGAGCGAGGCCGAGGTGATCGAGGAGGCCGGACGCAAGGGCGCCGTGACCATCGCCACGAACATGGCCGGGCGCGGCACGGACATCAAGATCGACATGCCCGCCCTGCTGGGTCTGCCCGCCGGCTCCGACTACGACAAGGAAACCGCCAAGGTGGGCGACGAACCCGCCGGCCTGCACATTATCGGCACCGAGCGCCACGAGAGTCGCCGCATCGATCGCCAGCTTCGGGGCCGCGCGGGACGCCAGGGCGATCCCGGTTCGTCTGTTTTCTTCCTGTCGCTCGAAGACGATCTCATGCGGCTGTTCAACTCCGAGCAGCTCATCAAGATCATGGACCGCATGGGCGTCGGCGAAGGTGAGGTCATCACCCACTCCATGGTCACCAAGGCCATCGAACGTGCGGCGCAGCGCGTCGAAGGACAGAACTTCAGCATCCGCAAGCACCTCATCGAGTACGACGACGTGGTCAACAAGCAGCGCGAGGTGGTCTACACCCTGCGTCGCGATATCCTGCTGGGGGAGGACATCTCGTCCCTCGTCAAGGATGACTTCCTCAGCGTCATCGCAGGGCTGCTGGAGACTCACGCCGACGAGAATCAGGCCAACGACTTCTGGAAATTCGACGAGTTGGAACGCGACTACCAGAGTCTTTTCCTGATACCGCTGCCGGTCCAGGCCGACGAGCATCTGACCATCGGGTTCGAGGCCCTGCGCGACGCCATGGACGAGGCGGCCCTGGCAAAGTACGCGGACAAGGAAGCGCGCCTGACCCCCGCGGTGATGCGCGAACTCGAACGCTACGTCAAGCTGCAGGTCATCGACGAGCACTGGAAGGATCACCTCAACCAGCTCGTCATGCTCCGTAGCGGGATCGGGCTGCGGTCATACGCCCAAAAGGATCCACTGGTCGAGTACAAGGCGGAGTCCTTTCACATGTTCCAGGCCCTGATGGACAATGTTGAGCGTGACGGCGTTCGGCTGCTGCTGCGTGCGGAGTTGGTGCAAAAGCCCAAGCCGCCCGTCGAGGACCCGCAGCAATTGAAGGCCAGCAAGGCCGATGTGGATTATCTCGGCGGCCAACCACCGGCCCCTGATGGAGAGGCGGCGCCCCAGCCGGCGCCCTCGGGGAAACCACCCGTGCCGGGTCGCCCGCAGCCAGTTGTCCGACAAGACGAAAAAATCTCTCGCAATGCCCCTTGTCCGTGCGGCAGCGGGAAGAAATACAAGAAATGCTGCGGACAATGAAACCGGTCGAACTTGCGGTAGGCCTGCCCCTGTGCTAGCGTTTTTGCCCGCGACCCGACATCGCGTCACCGGTTGGAGGACAATTTGAACAGATTCAGCGAGAAGATCAGACACCTGCTGGTCCATATGATCGAAGACGACGAGGATGCCCAGCATCTCTACGGCCGTCTACATGGCCTTCGTCATTTCGATATGCTGGAGCAACACGCCTTGACGCCGGCGGCCCGGGGCTACCTCCTGGAGCTGAGCCGTCTCGGTGAGATTCCGAACGAACAACGGGAGCTGATCATTCACTATGCCTCGCAAATGGACGGCGATCCGTTGGACCGGATCGATGTGGAAGAACTCGTTGATCATCTGATCTTCGCATTTCCCGAGACCGATATGCCGACCCGGGTCTTCCACGAACCCCGTCCCCATTGAGTCACTGCGCAGAGGAGCCGGTTTGAAGCTGATTATCGTCGAATCTCCAGCCAAAGCCCGTACGATCGAGAAGTTCCTGGGCGATGACTATACCGTCATCGCCAGCTATGGTCATATACGTGACCTGCCAGGCTCGGCCGCCGAGATACCCGCTGCATTCAAGGATCGGGACTGGGCCCGCCTCGGCGTAGATGTCGACAACGACTACAGCCCCATCTACGTGGTTGGGAAGGACAGCAAGTCCCACGTGGCCGCCATGCGCAAGCTCATGAAGGACGCGGACGAACTGCTGCTCGCGACGGATGAGGACCGCGAAGGAGAGGCGATCAGCTGGCACGTCCTCGACGTACTCAAGCCCAAGGTTCCCGTCAAGCGAATCACCTTTCACGAAATCACACAGAGCGCCATAGAGCGCGCCCTGGCTTCGCCACGCGACGTGGACCTGCAGGTCGTAAAAGCCCAGGAAGGCCGCCGTATCCTGGACCGCCTCTTCGGCTACTCCCTGTCTCCAGTCCTCTGGAAGAAAGTCCGGACGAAACTCAGTGCGGGACGCGTGCAAAGCGTGGCGCTTCGTCTGATCGTGGAGTTGGAGGAAGCCCGTCAACGCTTCATCGAGGCCGAGTACTGGGACCTTGAAGCGACCCTGAGTGCGGGCGGCACGCCTTTCTCGGCGCGCCTGGTCAAAGTCGACGGGAAGCGCTTGGCCGCAGGCAAGGATTTCGATCCTGATACGGGACGACTCACCAAGCCCGAGCTCCAGCATCTGGACGAATCGACTGCGGCGGAACTCGCCGCCACGAGCACGGGCGCCGTTCCCTGGCGTGTCGGAGACGTCGAGCGCAAGGAGACCCGCAAGAGGCCGTCGCCCCCCTTCATTACGTCGACCCTTCAGCAGGCGGCCAGCTCTCGTCTGAGCATGTCACCGCGCCGTACCATGCAGGTTGCGCAACGACTCTACGAGGGTCTGGATGTGGGGGGGACCCGCGAAGGTTTGATCACGTACATGAGGACCGACTCGCTCAACATGAGCGAAGAGGCCCTGGCCAAGGCCGAGGCCTTCATCCGCGCGGAATTCGGCACCGACTACGCGGCCGGTCCTCGCCGTTACCGGACAAAATCGAAGGCGGCCCAGGAAGCGCACGAGGCGATCCGGCCCACCAACATGATGCGCACTCCCGATGCCCTGGCCCGCTATCTGGACAAGGAACAGCTGTCCCTTTACCGTCTGATCTGGCAGCGCGCCATAGCCTCCCAGATGACCGACGCCCTCCTCGACAGCACCAAGGCCGATCTGTTGATCGACACCGACGGACGCACACTCGTTTTCCGGGCCCGCGGGTCGGTTGTTCGTTTCCCCGGCTTCTATAGGGTCAGCGGGACGTCCACACAGGAATCCCTGCTTCCCGACTTGACGCAGGGCGAATCCATCGGCGACGCCGACAGCCCCGTATCCCTGGCCAAGGTCGAGCCGCTGAAGCACATGACTTCACCTCCGGCGCGCTTCACCGAAGCGTCCCTGATCAAAAGACTGGAAGAGGAGGGAATCGGACGGCCGTCGACCTATGCACCGACCATCTCCACAATCCAGAATCGCGAATACGCCGTAAAGAAGAAGGGCGCCCTGCTGCCGACCTACGTGGGAATGGCCGTGATCCAGCTTCTGCGCCAACACTTCGCCCATTACGTGGATCTCAAGTTCACGGCCCGCATGGAGCAGGGCCTG
>DAOVZQ010000214.1 GCA_030635025.1 bacterium | reverse complement strand
GCCCGGCATGGCGGCCGGCAGAATCCAGACACAGGCTGCGGTCAGCAGGGCCAGGATCAGGTTACGCCGGAACCGGTCTGCCCTGCGATCTTCAAGTGTCGTGGCGATCGCCAACCACAGTTCCAACGAAAGCACGGGCAGGATGACGGCCATGTAGCGCAGCGTATGGGACAAGGGGGCGTACAGGAGTGTGAGCAGGATCAGGCTCAGGCCCAGCACCAGCAGAGGATCCAGCCGATCGAGCCGCGACCTGGAGCGCAGCACCGCAGCCAGACCGCCGGTCCCCCACAGGGTGACAGGAAGCCAACCATCGAGTCGGGTCAGGTAGTAACGCAGGCCCGTCAGGGTCTTGCGTACGATCAGCAGGGGATCGTTCATCAGCGTGTGCCAGAACGATTCGGGGGAGAGGGAGGTGTAGATGGCGTATCCCGGCCACAACACCGTCTCCTTGAGATGTTCTGCATGGGACTGAAGCGTGAAGAACGGGTCTCCGGTCAGCGCCAGGTTGCGAATCAACCAGGGCGCTAGGACGATCGTCCAGCAGGCCAGGGCAACCATCAGCGGCCGTCCTCGTCGACGACCGATCCAGATCAACCACAGCCAAGGCAACCAGAACAGGTCCGCCCTCAGTAGAGCGATCCCACCCGCCAGGAGTCCGTCGAGGATGTTCGTGCGGAGGTGGCCTTGATCCGCATCGGAAGGGTCATCGCCCCTCATTCGCATCCAGAGCCATGTCAGCAGAAGCGCCGTGGGGATTTCGACCTGGGCCCAGCCCACGGTCATGTGGAGCAGGGGATTGACCAACAGGACGATGAGCCAGGGCAGAACTATGTCGCCCCGGCCTATTCTCAGCGCATACCCGGCGCCGAGCCAGGCGACGAGGCCCAGCAGTACCACGCTCATAATCCCGGCCAACCGCTCGGCCAGAGCCGGGTCGTCGCCCGCCAGTGAAACCGGTAGCGTCATAAGCAGCGGATACCCCGGTGGCCGGTGGATCAACGGTTGAGGGACGTCCGCTGCGAAAGGGAAAGTGAGTGAGATCGGGTAGACCGTGTCGTTGAGGAATCCGTCGCCCTCGACCAGGTGTCGGGCGACACCCAGGTGACCGTAGAGATCGCTGGCTGCGTGGTGGGCCACAGGAGGGCAGGTGACCATCCAGGCTCCGAGCAGGGCCAGGGTGGCGGCTGTCGCCAGCATGCGTCGCGTGGCGAGGGGGCCGGGCATGGTTCAGCGCCCCGCACGGCTGCCGGGTTTGACCACGGGCAGGCCTTCGGCGCACAGGGGGCAGGTCTCGGGATCGTAGGTCGCCACTGCGACCTGCATGAGCGACTTGATCGGCGCGGGGAGGTCCACGGAGTCGTCGGTGCGATCGACGAGCGAGGCCAGTCCGCAGAGTTCTCCGCCGTTTTCCTTGATGATGTCGGCCACTTCCCAGGTCGAGGTCCCTCGGGTAACGACGTCCTCCACGACCAGAACGCGTTCGCCTGATTCGATGGTGAAGCCCCGGCGCAGGCACATCACGCCGTCCTTGCGTTCGGTGAAGACGAAGCGGCGACCGAGGGCCCGGGCCACTTCATGCCCCAGCAGGATGGCGCCCAGGGCGGGCGAGACCACGAGGTCGATGGCGTCCGCGTCGAATCGCTTGGCGATTCGCTTGCCCAGTTCGGTGGCGAGGTCGGGGAACTGGAGGACTTGGGCGCACTGGAAATAAGTGTCGCTGTGACGTCAGCTGCTCAGCAGGAAGTGACCCTGCTTGTGGGCGCCCAGTTCGTTCATCAGCTTCAGCAGCTCTTTTTCGGTCATGTGTTTGTCAACTCCCGGCTGATGGCTTGTATGGCTTGGGCGGGATCGGCGGCGCGGGTGATGGGGCGACCCACGACGAGGAAATCCGCTCCGTTTCTGATGGCTTCGGCCGGTGTGGCCACTCGGCGCTGGTCGTCGCCCGCGGCGCCGGCCGGCCGGACGCCCGGTGTGACGGCGAGCAAATCGTTGCCGACTTCGCGTCTGAGGGCCGGCAGGTCCTTGGGTGAACAGACCACCCCGTCGCATCCGCTATCCCGGGCGATCCGGGCCAACCTGACGATCCGTTCGGAAATGGGGCCTCCACCGGGAGCGGCCTCGTCGGCGTCGTCTTGTGAAAGGCTCGTGAGTACGGTGACCGCCAGCAAGGCCGGTCGCGGCAGGTCCGGCGTCGTGCTTCGAGCCGCGGCTTCAACCGCGGCTTCCAGCATGCGGCGACCGCCATCGGCATGCAGGGTGATCATGGACACGCCCAGTCTGCAGGCCGACGAGACGGCCCCAGCCACGGTATTGGGTATGTCCTTGTACTTGAGATCCAAAAAGATCTCCCGCTCGGCTTTTCGCAGGCGCTCGACGATTTCCGGTCCGGACGCGGTGAACAATTCCATGCCCACCTTCACGAAACGTCCCTGTCTGCCCAGCGATGCGGCCAGGGCCACGGCCGACTCCGCATCAGGAAGATCCAGGGCCGTGATCACGCGTTCATCGAGCGGCAGACGACGCAGATGCGGAGTAGGCGCGTATGATTCCATAGTCTTGTCTCGATCCAGGATTGATGATCAGGGTACGGCACGACGGGCGCCGCCGCATGGCGCGATCGGGGGTGATTTGCCTTGCCCGCGCCAAGTCGTTAGTCTATACCCTTCTTAACAGTCGCCACGGGCGAATGCAATGCGAAAACGGACAATTCGCGGGCTGGAGGAACACCCTTGCTGGACCGGAAATATCTACGTGAGAATCGTGAGCGCGTAACCTGGGCCGTGGGCGCCAAACGGGAATCCGTCGACATCGACGCCTACTACGAAAAGGACGCGATCCGCCGCGCCGCGCTGAATACCCTGGAAGTGCTGCAGGCCGACGCGAATGTGGCGAACAAGGAGATCGCGGCCAGCCGCAAGGCCGGCGAGGATGCCTCCGACGCCATCATGCGCATGAAGGAGATATCGGGCCGCATCAAGGATCTGAAGCGGGAGGCCGCGTCCGCCGAGGAGGCGGTCGCCGATCTCTATGTCCGTATTCCCAACGTGCCGCACGAGAGCGTCCCCGAGGGGGGCGAGGAGAACAACGTTCTGGTGCGCGATTGGGGAGAGGTTACGGACCTGGGGTTTGAGGCCAAGCCTCACTGGGATCTCGGTGCGGCTCTGGGCCTGATGAATCTCGATGCCGCGACGCGCATGTCCGGTTCCGGCTTCACGCTGTTGACCGGTGCGGGAGCCAAGCTGGAGCGGGCCCTGATCAACTTCATGATCGACGTGCATCTCGAGCAGGGGTACACCGAAGTCAATGTTCCCTACCTGGTCAATCGTGAGGCCATGACGGGCACGGGACAGCTTCCCAAGATGGAAGATGACATGTACCACTGCGCCGTGGACGACCTTTTCCTGATTCCCACGGCCGAAGTCTCGGTGACCAATATCCATCGCAAGGAAACCTTGTCCGCGGATCGTTTGCCGGTGAAGTACGTGGCCGCCACGCCGTGTTTCCGGCGCGAAGCCGGGGCCGCGGGCAAAGACACTCGCGGTTTGTTGCGCGTCCACCAGTTCAACAAGGTCGAGATGGTCCGGTTCGAGAGGCCGGAGACGTCCTACGAGGTACTCGAGCAACTCACCGACGATGCCGAGGAAATCCTCCGTCGCCTCGAGTTGCCCTACCGTGTCCTGACCCTCGCCACCGGCGATCTCAGTTTCGCGGCCGCCAAGTGCTACGATCTCGAAGCCTGGGCCCCCGGGGTCGGCGCCTGGCTGGAAGTCTCCTCATGCAGCAACTTCGAGGACTTCCAGGCGCGTCGTACGGGCATTCGCTTCAAGGGCGGCGGCGATAGTGGTTTCGTGCATACGCTCAACGGCTCGGGCCTGGCCCTGCCGCGCCTGATCGTGGCGGTCATGGAAAACTACCAGACGTCCGACGGTCGGATTCGTATCCCCGACGCCTTGCGTTCCTACATGGACGGGGCCGAGTTCATCGGCTGACCGACATCACGCCCTGTTCGCCTGGAGGTCGGCATGGCCTGGTTGCCGCAATCGCTCAAGATCTTTCGCAAGCGGCATATCTTTACCGCCTACGTGCTCTTGGGCAGTCTCGTCATATTCGGGATCATCAGCCTGGCCTCGTTCAGGGTGGCGACGCGCGTGGAGGACCAGGCGCGATTGTCGACTTGGCTCCTGTCCCATTTTGCGAGTCTACACCTGGCCCAGGGCCAGACCGATGGCCTGGCCGAAGTGCTTGCCCGTACCGCCGAGATCGACGTTCCCTTCATCGTCACCGACAACCAGGGTCGACCCGTCCTCTGGAACGGTTCGATGATCGGCATCCCCATGCCCGACGAGCAGTCGGATCTCGCGAACGTGAACCTTGAGGGAGGCAACAGCCCCGACATTGATCGGATCCTCGCCTTGATCAGCGAGTACGACGTGCGCAACGAACCGTTCGCCATCACCGATCCGATCAGCGGACAGCGTATCCTGACCCTGCATTACGGCGCGTCGGTGCTGGGACGGCGAATCCGTTGGTTGCCCTATGTGGGGCTGGCCCTGCTGTCGGTTTTTTTCCTGCTGATCGTCTGGGCCCTCTACGTGAAGTGGGACGGGGACGAGCAAAAGCTCTTTGCGGGCATGGCCAAAGAGACGGCCCATCAGCTCGGCACGCCCATCACTTCCATTCTGGGGTGGCTGGCCATTCTACGGGACCGGGATTCGGGAGAGGACGAGGTGGTCGATGAACTCGACCGCGACGTGGCTCGGCTGGGCAAGGTGTCGGAACGTTTCAGCAAGATCGGATCACGCCCCAGGCTGGATGATTCCAATCTCCAGGAAGCGGTCGTGGCGTCGGTGGCTTATTTTGAGCGTCGGCTACCGCATCTGGGCGGACATGTGAACCTGTCGTTTGAGAGTGCGCTCACCAACCGCTGCCGCTTCAATCGTGATCTGATGGAATGGGTTCTCGAAAACCTGATCAAGAACGGCATCGACGCCCTGGCCGAAACGGGTGGCGACATCCGGGTGGCGTTGACCGATGGTGCGCACGGTGCCGCGCTGATCCGCTTGACGGACACGGGGGGCGGAGTGCCGTCGCAACACAGGAACCGTATCTTCGAGGCCGGGTATACCACCAAGAGTCGCGGCTGGGGTATGGGGCTCGCGCTCGTCAAACGCATTATCGTTCAGTATCACGGAGGCCGCATCCAGCTGGAGAGCACGGGTCCGCGGGGGACCACTTTCCTGATAACGTTGCCGGGAGAGAGGTAGATTTTGCCGTTCAAGATCTTATGGGTCGATGATCAGATCGAGGAACTACGGTCACATGTGGTCTACCTCACCGACAAAGGCTATGAAGTGGATGGGGCCACCAACGGTCGCGATGCCGTGGAGATGCTTCGCAACACGCCTTACGATGCGATTCTCCTGGATGAGATGATGCCCGGCATGGGCGGCCTGGAAACCCTGGGGGAACTGCGCAAGATCAACGCGCATATCCCGG
>DAOVZQ010000057.1 GCA_030635025.1 bacterium | reverse complement strand
CGCCTTTGCCGGCAACGGAAACTCTGAGAGCGTCGAATTCGTCAAGTCCTACAATGAAGCTCCGCTGACCAACGCCGCCAAGGCCGAGACGACGCTTGTGGCTTACTGGGACTTCCAGAATCCTACCAACCCGACACAGGGCGACGAGCAGCTGTGGACCTCGTGGGACATGACCTACAAGGTTCCCAAGTGGCACGTCTCTGACTACAAGGTCAGCACTCTGGGTGCCGACCCCGGAACCAACACCCAGTGTGCCTATGCTGGCGAGCTTTTCCTTTATGATTGCGGTGGCACCTTCGAGGGCTACGGCAACTCGTACTTGGAATATCTCGACTGGTGGGGCACCGTGGACGATGAGAACGTGTCCACCGTTGTCAACATTGATGCTTACATCCATGTCGACACCGAGCCCAACTATGACTACCTGTACCTGCAGTATGAACTTGCCGGTGCTATGGAAACCATCGTCCTCGGCGGTACGGTTTCCGGTGGTTTTGATGGTGTTTGGACCAACGAACACGTTCAGACTTCGGTCACGATCGCTTCCGGCACATACGTGAACACCAACCAGGTTCACTTGCGCTGGCTCGCCCAGTCGGATGGCGCCTGGTCCGATGCCGACTGCCTTGGCACTGGCTTCCATACCAGTGGCCATACGCAACTCGACGAAGTCACCATCTCTTTTGGTGCTGTCGAGCAGTCGTATGAGGATTTCGAGTCAGTGGTCAAGGACGTCCAGCTGGGCGCCTGGACCGTTGTTCTTCCTCCGTTCGTGGGCGACTTCTCGCAGGTCTGGGACTTCCTGGGCGATATCGACCCCTGCGTCGATAACGAGACGCCTCAGTTCGCGTTTATCGACGACGGCGTCATCGTCCCCGGCGTTGGTCCTTCAACCAACGTGCTGTGGAACTATGGCCCTGACAGCTACGTCACCAACCATACACATGGTGTTTCCGGTGATCCTACTGTCAACCTGAACACCGCGATCTGGTCCCCGGTTGTCTCCCTTGATCCCACTCAGGCTGGACATGAGATTTTTTTTAATGATACGGCGACCACCGAGATCTACACGATGGCTGGACAGTTCTACACCTGGGACGTCCGTTCCAGTAATGACGGACTGATCTGGACCGGTTGGAGCAACCGCGGTTGGGTGCACTATGGTGGCCCCGACTATATCCGTGGTGCTGAAGATGTTGGCGACCTGCTGCAGCCTGGTGCGATTTTTGCCCAGATCAGCCTGGAAGTCGTTACGCCTTGGGCGTCGTTGAACTCGGGCGCTGGCTCCACGCCGGCTCCGTTCTACGATGATGTCTCCTGGCACTCGTTCGACTTCACCGGTCCTGGCATCAACTACCGTGAGTTCGAGATTGCTCAGGATAACTTCCCCGCCGCTCTGAGCTGGGCAGACCTGGGTGCCGCTGACGTGCCTTTCATCATGGGTAACGACATCGTCGGTACCGATGGTCTGGCTACCGTCCATGGCGACTCGATCGTTGTGCTCATCGACGCGGTTCGCGCCGGTGCAGCTCTTAGCGCGCTGCCGAGGATGTACTACACCGTCAAGACGAACCCCGTCTTCGACGACTGGCGTACCAGTGGTATGGCGTATACGGGCTTTGTTGAAGCCGATTCGGTCATCGTTGGCACGACTCCCATCAACGGGCGTTGGTCCTTCGATCTCGCCGATACGGACTTCCTGTATCCCGGCGACGTCGTGCACTACTATCTCTCGGCTGAAGACACCGTTTCCGGTGAAGCTGCCGTAACCTCGACGGTGCCTGCCAACCTCGATGGCTATGGCGTGTTCCCCGGCGATGCGGGCTTCATTCCCTGGCAGTGGGCCAGTGACTTTACGGTTCATTGTCTCCCGACGGCTCTCTCCAAGACAGTCGCCGACACCGTTCCCAGCATCCTGATGTGGAACGACTTCGGTGATCGTGGCGGCGAGAACGAGTGGGAGGGTGCTCTGAACTCTCTGGGCTTCGAGCAGGGTGTGGGCTACGACCTGTACTACACCAACAGTCCTTCGTCCGGTACCGGTAACGGTCTGGGCTCGACTGCCAGCGTTGCGGTCCTCGGTCTTTACGACCATGTGCTTTACACCGCGGGTAACCTCGACGAGGTCACCATCAACGGTGCGAAGTTCGATGACGGCGAGGATCTGTATGCTGGTGACGGTTCGAACGATACGGGTCTGCTCATGGCCTATATCGATAACGGTGGCAACTTCTTCGGTACCGGTGATGGCTTCATCGGCGGTCTGATGGAAGAGGGCGACGGCAGTGGCATCACCATGGTTGGCGATTACTTCGGCGTGAACTTCATCACGTACGACGTGCGTCCGTCCATCGGTGCCCAGTCCGCTCCGACCGTCTCGGCCGTTTCGGTCGGCGCCGGTCAGTTGGCTCTGTCCCAGGATTACGTCGCTTACGGTTCCTGCCCGAACTTCAAGGAGTTCGACGGGATTTCCGAGAACGACGCTCTGACCTCTTACCGGGTCGCAGAGTTCCTGGATCCCGACGGAAACCCTGGCGCGTATCCGAATTACGCCGCCATGGTCGCCAATGAGGTTGTCGACGGTGGTAAGGTTGTTGTGAGTCCCGTGGACTTCAACTCCTTCTACACCGTGTATGGCAAGGCCTATGCCGATGCCGCGGCTCGTGTTTTCGTTCTCTGTGACGTCCTGACGTACTTCTCAGGTGCCGCAGTCTGTGACGCAAGCAACGCAACCGTTGGTAGCAGCATTCAGCAGCCGTTCTATGCCAAGAACTGGCCGAACCCGTTCAACCCGATCACGAAGATCGAATTCAGCATGCCGAGAACCGGCCATGTGTCGCTGAAGGTCTTCAACGTTCGTGGCGAATTGGTTCGTACCCTCGTCGATGAGAGCCGGACTTCCGGTGTTCACGTCGTCGAGTGGGACGGTAGCGATGATCGTGGTCAGTCCGTTGCTTCGGGTGTCTACTTCTACGAGACCCGGACTGCCGGCAAGTCCACCGTCAACAAGATGGCCCTGGTGAAGTAAATTCACTGGTTTCGTCAAGTTGATTGTCCCCGGTCCTGCACCTGCAGGGCCGGGGACTTGATTTTAAGGGACCTCGCAGGGGGGCGACCTCGATGTTCCTGCAGTACATGGTCATTTGATGACGTTTAAGGCAGAACTTAAAGTTGACACCATTGGAAGCTTATCCCTATATTTGACAGGCAGTCTTGGCGTTACCCACACAGCCGAGATATTGGTGAATTCTATGTCCAGGAAGCCCAGCCGGAGCCGTTTCAGGCCGGTATGCGCTCCAGGGCTTCGGGCTGTCTGCTTGAAAGGCGAGCTAAGCATGCAATCAAGTCGTCGAATCGTCGGCTGGCTGTTGTTCATTTCGGTTCTAGCCATGGGCGCGTTGTTTGGCTGTCGGGCCTTCGAGCCAGAAACGGTCATCGTCAATCATGCACCGGAAACCTACATCACCGGCGCTCCCCAAGAGGGGCTCGGAGGGCAATTCCACTTCCACCTCTTCTGGACCGGCTCGGACAGGGACGGCCATGTGGAGCGATTTGTCTGGGCTCTGACGGATGGCACCATCCAGGATTTGACGACCGATGAGGATGAAGAAGACACGCGCTTCAACCCTGCGGAGTTCAGCCAGACCCTGGACATCGGTCACTGGACGACGCGAACCGATACTGTTTTCGATTTCCAGATCGGCCAGGGCTCTCTGAGGTCTACGGATAAGACCTTCCATATCGTCGCCGTCGACGACCGTGGTGATTTCGACCGTACGCCGGCGCGTTTGTACTTTCTGAGCAACGCTCTCGATACGCCCTACATCGAATTCTACAGTTCGGCCGACCAGACTCCGGAGAATCGGTTCGCCGATTACGATACCGTCGGCTACGGGCTCCCTTTCGAGCTGTCCTGGGCGGGAGGCACAGCGAACACGAACTCATACACCGCGGAGCAGCTCGCGGCCACCGATACGCTACCGCCCCTCGACGGTCTCTACGGCTTCAAGTATCGTCTCCCGGCCGATGTTCCTTGTGACGAAGGGTCACAGGACTGCTGGAATCCGACCCGTCTCAGCCAAGAGACCAATCGCCCCGAGTCGTACTTCAGCGAAGTTAATCAACTGGCGTTCACTTCGGACAACAGCGGTATCGACGTCTTTCACAGGCGCCTGTCCCCGAACGTTCATACGCTCCTGGTCAACACGATCGATGTAGCCGGAGTCGAAATCCCGGTGAGTGAGCAACCCCTGAACTTCGTCATCAACTATGATCCCGAAACACGGATATTGAGGAACGAATCGGATCCGTTCTACGACGAAGACGATATCTTCGCTCCCGGTTCGTCCAGGGTATATCCCTATTACATTCACACATCGCCCGCAGGCGAGATCACGACCACGGTTTTCGCCGAGGACGAGCGGTTGCCCCAGAGATCGATCGCCGTCTTCAAGGCCATTGGCTGGGACGATTATCGTGATGTCCGCAAGGTCGATCTGCCGGATGAAGAGGCCTCGACCTTCGAGGTCATGTTCCAGGGCAAGTTCAACGCGAAGGGCAAGTATCGCGGCAGCGAGAGCACCATTTTCGACTTCTTCACCCAATACACCGAAGCCGTCGAGAGTGTCTGGGACGATTATGAAGATTTCGCTCTCGGCGCCAGCGACACCCTGAGCTTCATCGTGGGACCCTTCGACTATGTCGTTAGCATGCGAACGGTCGACGAGCATCTGCGTCGTGACGGTACGCCCGACGAGTTCGCCTTTTTCGCCAATACCGAGCCGACGCTGCAGTGTGTGGATGTGGTGTCGTTCGGGGAGGCCAGCGGCTATCACACGGATACCTGCGTCTCCGAAATCGATACGTTCTACTGTTCCCTGGCCACGACGCTTCCCGAGCATCCCGACTGGACTCAACTGCGTCGCGTCAACAACGAGCCCATCAACATCTGGTACAACCCCTATAGCGGAGCCATCTGGCACGATCGGCCCATCAATACGACGGACCTGGATTCCATCCCCGGTTTCTTTTTCGAGTATGACCTGCTGCTTTACGCCGAGGATGCGGAGATGGAGCGCCTGTTCCAGGCCCGCACAACCCCCTTCGAGCCCGTCTACGGAGATCCGGCCGATCGCGCCTTCTCGTGGCGATATGAAATCGTTTCGGCGCGCGATTCGGTCAGCAACTCCTTGCGTGACGGTGGTGGGATGGACGACCTGGCTCAGATCTCCTACACATTCCAGGAAGATGCCGGCGACTATCATCTGAACTACGACGACAACGGCGTATGGCGTCTTACGGTTGAAGTGTTCGTACCTCAGTGGGTGTTGACGGCCGGAATCGAGAGTTTCCGGTCCTATCTGGGTTTCATGCATCCCAGCTACGACGAGTTGACGATTCAGAGTTCAATCGATCTGTCCACGCTCCAACTCGGGGCGACGAGGTTTACCGTCTCCAATCGCGACGCCACGGACGGCGCGTATCGTCCGGATCGTTGTGCATATCCCTACTTTTCACAGGTTCGTGTACCGACGGTTCATGGGGAGAGCTGCACCGATCAGTACATAGGTATGGCCGGTAATCCCAAGCTGGACAACTACAGCAAGGAAAGTGAACCGTTCTTGAAGAGGTTCGTCATAATGATGGTTGCCAGCAACGGCGAAGTGTATCCGCCCCTCGACTAGCCGGTCGAGTGGGTTGGTTTGTTCGTCCAGGAGGCTGGTCAATAATGTTTGGTGGGAGGTAGGACTTGGCACGCGTTATCAGGGTAGCTGCAGTAATCATGTCTCTTGGAGTGGCCTGCGCCATTTTCATGATGGCAGGATGCACGCCGTCGAATGAGCTCGGCGGTGTGGAGATCATCAACGCAGTGCCCGACACATACGTCACGGGTACGCCACCTTACCTTCGCGCGACAGATTTCTTCGTGCAGTTCTACTGGTCCGGCAACGACCCCGATGGCCGCATCGAGGGATACCAATGGAAGATCAGCACGAACGGCAACGACGGGATCAGTGTCCACGATACCTTGACGGTCGACCCCGCCACCGGAGACACCATCAATCCCTGGCATTATACGGTCGCGACGGATTCCATATTCTTCGTGAGCGCGGATTCGTCCAACTTCATCGACGACTATACGCTTCCCGGGGATCTTCAGCGGTTCTATCAGCCGCACACGCTTTTCGTGCGGGCCATTGACGACGACGGCATGGTGGATCCCACACCCGCCATGATCACCTTCACGGCCACGACATTTGCGCCCACCGTCTTCCTGACGGCGCCTCCGTCGCTGAGTAGTGTATCGGCCGAATCACGGCCGGTGCCGCCCACGTTCCTCGTGAAGTGGACGGGTGCCGATCCCGACTTCGAACTCGGTGTACCGACCAAGATTCGCTATATGGTCAAGGACGCCTTGTATGTCACGGCCCTGGGGGCCCAGCAGTACCTTTCGACCAAGATCGAATATGACCGCGTGGGTGATACCCTGGTTACCTTCGCCGATCCGAGTTGGAGTAACTGGGTACCCTATCTTGTCGATGCCGAAGATCGGAGCCAGTCCTTTTCGCGGCAGAAATTCGATGCTTTGGGCCGTCAAAAGCATTATTTGTTTGCGATTCAGGCACAAGATACCGCGGGCGCCGTTTCGTTGGACCGCAGTTACGGTATCACGGTAAAGAACTTCTATATCAAGGACTCCGCTTCGCCGGCGCTGGTAATTCGGGAGCGCTATCTCGGAGCCACGACGGGAACCGGTCTCTATGGCCGCACGAACGAGGATATCGCTCAGGGTCAGCCGCTCAGGTTCGAATGGGTCGGGTCCGCTGCCAGTTACGGCGGTGTGATTGTCGGGTATCGCTATGGCTGGGACGTGGATGATCTTACCTACGATGACGACCCCGGCTGGGTGACCCAGTTCGGGATGACCGATTCGCATCTGGAATCCGAGTTGAAGTTCTTTGATTCCGGCTCGCACGTTCTGACGATCGAGTGTATCGACAATTCGGATTTGCTGACCCGATACACCTACGTACTCAACGTGGTCCCGGTGCCCGATCCCGCCGACCAGTTGCCTTTGATCCTGATCGACGACGTACAGGATGTCGTCAGTGACGGCTGGCCCGATGATGGCGGCTATATCCCCTGGGACAACGATATCTACCGTGACGCTTTCTGGGAAGAGGTGCTCACGGTCGGCGCCAGCGTTTCGGGCTTCAACCTGCAACGCGATGTCCTGGACAACGAAGAGCGCCTGGGAGAGTGGGGATATCGCGACGTTGTTCCCTACAAGAACATCATCTGGACATCGCGCTTCAACCCGCGGTCGTATCTCTCCCAGAATTTCGAGGGTACGTATATCGCCCAGGACGAGGGCGAGGATCCCTTGCCCGTGGAGGCCTACGTCTGGTTGGACACCTACCAGGCGAACGTGGGCAACGTCTTCCTGAACGGCATGGGCGTGATCAACAACTTCCATACGACCGATTATGACAATCGCCTGTGGTTGTATCCGATCATCTACAACAGTGACGACAGCCTGGTGAACTGTGGTGCGTCCGGTCTCCGTGCGCGGAGCTTCGGTACTCGCGAAGAGGACGATGGTAGTCTGACCGTGCTGGGTGTCCTGCAGTACCCCTACAGGGGCATGGGACTATCAGTGGTATCCATCCTGCAGCCGCCCTCGTTCTACTACACACCGTCGCAATGCGCCTCGGGAACTCGTGACGCCAAGCTGCGTTGCGTCGGCACCAAGGGACTCATTCTCAATCCCGATTTCAAGAGCAGCCACATCGGCGGCAGCGCATTCGACGATACGGTCTACGTTTGGGACGTCATTGATTGGAACGATCAGCAGGACGCCATTCCCGAGTTGAACATCGCGTACGTCTTCGGCCAGTACGATGAGTTCTACGACGTGAATGTCACGCCGCGGCCCACCAACTGGTATCCCCAGGTGATGGATGACGGCTCCCTGACCATCGAGCCCATGTGGCACGTCTACACCCGTTACGACTATATCCTCGATCAGCACCTGAGCCACGGCGATGTGGATTACCCCACGTTCGATCCGGCCGATATCTGCGGTCAGCGGGCGATCAACGACCTGAACGGCCGCACGATCAACGACGGTGTGCCCGTGGGAGTCTTTTCCTACAAGGCCATCGGGACCAAGCCCAGCGGCACGGCGGACGTGATCTGGGGCTTTGATCCCCATCAGTTCGATCACGGGGCCATGAAAGACGCGATCCTCTGGGTGCTGGGGGACCACTTCGGACTGACCGTCACGCCTTGAGCGTACTCGACATACCACGACGACGTATAGGCGGACATCCCGCCTACGTCGCCGGGAAGCCCGCTTTAGCAGAAGAGGGACACGCAAAATGAAGAGATCCGTTGTCATGATCATCTCGCTCCTGGTAGGGGTCTGCGGAGCGGTTTCGCTCTGTACGGCGCAGACGCCGTCGGCTGTCTGTGCGCTGGATTCCCTGCGCCTGATCTCTCCGGCTTCGATCGCGGTCGAGTATTCGCCCGAGGGACGCAGCGGCGTGAAGATCATCTGGCCGGACGTTCCCGATGATGCATCGACCTGTATCGCAATTATCGATACGGCCGGCATACCGGTTCAAATTATTCTGGACGGGGTCTACGCGGACGAAGTCGATCGTGAGATCAACATGCTGACGACCTTCGGGGGTGAGGTCGGTTCCCCGACCGATGACCGAGTATCCGTCACCTGGTCCAACAGCAACCTGGCCATGTCGGGACGGGTAAGCGGCGAATTCAACCTGAGTAACAACGGGGGCGTCCTCGGCTTTACCGACGGTGCGTGGCAGAGGATCAACAACGGTTTCTATCCCTATCTGCCCAATACAGACATCCTTCAACTCTGCGAGGCTCCCAGCGGCAACGGGGCCATGCTCGCTCAACTGAAGGGCCTGCTCACACGCGGTTTATGGAAGCTTCCGGCCTCGGGCGGGACCTGGACCCGAATCGCCGCCGATCTTTTCGAAGACGATTCGATCGCGAACAGCAGCATCACGGTCATCGCCTATTCACCCGAAGACGACAACGTCTTTGCTGTGGGCACCAAGAAGAGAGGCCTGTTCATCACGCGGAACGGTGGTGAGACCTTCACTCAGCACCAGGACTCCTTCACCGAGACGGGCAATTGGGATCTGCGAACCGTATCGGCCGTGTCCTGGGAATCCGAGGATCGGCTGTTTGTCGCCATCGATCAGCTGGGCCTGTTCCGATCTCAAGACTCGGGTGAGACCTACACCCTGCTCGAGACCTTTCTCGTCTCGGGGGACTTCCCGACCGGCGGCGGCAATATTCCGCCCGAGATCAATACGATCATGGACCGCGGTGAGGACGGTTTGATCGTCGGTGTTGATCGCTTCGGTCTAT
>DAOVZQ010000405.1 GCA_030635025.1 bacterium | reverse complement strand
GTGCCTCTATACCACGATCGTCTGGTCGTGTTACCCGGCATCACCGGTCTGGCCCAGGTCATAAACGGCTACGATACGGACGTCCATTCCGTGCGCCGCAAGGTGGCGCTCGACAAGCAGTACATCGGCAACATCGGCTGGCGGACGGATCTGCGTATCCTGATGATGACCGTCAGAACAGTCCTCGAAGGCGAAGGCGCCCACTGATCCCGTCCGGTAGATCACTTCCGATGCGTCGGCATTTTATTGTGTCTGTCGTGTAACTGCGTCTTGCGCAAGGGAGGGGGGAGCCCGATAATCCTGCGTAGCGTCACGCTTGGGGCCGACCCCTTGTGTATCACACTCCCGCGGAGAGACGATGAAGCCCCAACTGCTGGTGGTCGACGACCAACCACAGATTCTCCAGTTCCTGCGCAGTGCCCTGGGCGACGCCGGCTATCAGGTGGAGACCGCATCAACCGGAGCCGAGGCCCTCGAGCATCTGTCGGAATGCATACCCGACCTTGTCCTGCTCGACCTGATGCTGCAGGACGCCAACGGCCTGGAGATCATGGCGGGTATCCAGAGCGAGTTTCCGCGTATGTGCGTCATCATGATGACGGCTTATGGGGACGTGGAGACTGCCGTGAAGGCCGTCAGGGCCGGAGCCTTCGACTTCATCCCAAAGCCATTCAATCTGGACCAATTGCTCCAGGCGATCAAACGGGGCCTGCACGCTTCGCGCGATGCCCGCGAGCTTTATAGTCAACGCCGCAAAGGCCAGTCGTTCCTGCAGACGCCGGGCATGGTCATCAGCACCGCACCGGCCATGCAGGAGATTTACGAGACTGTCCGCAAGGTCGCTGCCGGTGATACAACGACCGTTCTTCTCGAAGGCGAGTCAGGGGTCGGCAAGGATGTGCTGGCCGGTCTGATCCACGCCGCATCGCCACGGAGCAGTGGCGCCTACCTGGAGATCAACTGTGCGGCCCTGCCTGAAAAGTTACTCGAAAGTGAATTGTTCGGGCACGAAAAGGGGGCCTTCACGGGTGCGGATCAGCTGAAACCCGGCTTGCTGGAGATGGCGCACAAGGGGACGCTCTTTCTCGACGAGATCGGCGAGATGAGTTTGACCCTTCAGGTCAAATTGCTGCGGGTGCTCGAAAAGCAGACATTCCGTCGCGTGGGAGGTCTGAAGGACATCAGCGTGGATGTGCGGTTCATCTCGGCGACCAATCGGAATCTGGCGAATCTGGTGGCCGACGGACGCTTTCGCGAGGATCTGTACTATCGCCTCAAGGTGATACCGCTGGTCATTCCTCCACTTCGGGAGCGTCCGGAAGACATCCCGGCTCTCGCCGATCATTTTTTGCGACTTTACAATCTCCAGTTCCAGAAGCGATTCACAGGTTTCGACGAGACGGCCCTGAGCGCCATGGCGGCCTATTCATGGCCCGGGAATATCCGTGAGTTGCGCAATGTCCTGGAGCGTGCGGTGCTCCTGAACGAGGGGAACGTCCTGACGGCCGTCGAGTTGAACATGCCCGGTTCAGGGCCGACCGCCCCGCATTTGATGTGGGACGATCTGGCCTCCGCCTTGACGGCCGATCTGCCGGACGACGGTATCGAATTGGAGGATCTGATCGAACGGATCGAGGTGCGCTGCATCCGGCGGGCCCTGGATCAGACCGGCGGAAATCAATCCCGGGCAGCACGGTTACTGGGCCTGAACCGTGACAAGTTCCGGTATCGAATCAAGCAATACGGACTCAACAAGGACAGACCGTCGTGAACCAACGTCTCCTGCTTCTCCTGCCGGTCCTGGTCCTGTCGCTTACCGGCTGTGGCGTCTATTCAACGAGTTCCGGACGAATCGACGAATCGATTCGCATGGTGGCGGTACCCTACTTCGAGAACAAGACCGCCGAACCTAATATCGAGGTGGAGCTGACCGAGAATATCATCTCGGCTTTGCAGGACGACAACACACTGAGGGTGGTCGACCTCCAGAATGCAGCCACTGAACTCACAGGCAAGGTTGTTCGCTATAATCTGCGCGAAGCCTTCACCACGAGCGACCTTCAGGTGGACGAGTATCAGGTTCAGATCATGGTGGAGCTCACAATGCGCGTCCTGGAAACGGGGGAGGCGCTCTTCGAAAAGAAACGGATCACCGGCACAGGGAACTTCGCCGTGGATGAGACCGGAGGCAGCGGCGAGGCCGATGCACGGGCTATTGCCGCGGCTGAAATCGTTCGCGAAGTCCTTGCGGCCGTGGTGGAGGACTGGTAATGGCCTTCAAGCGGGGACGATCCGGACCGGACTTTCAGCAGCTACGCGGCGAGCTGTCGCGGGCCGAATACCGTCCCGTCTATCTTCTGGCCGGTGAAGATACGCACCGTATGGTCGGTGTTGTCGACTACCTGAAGAAAAAACTGTTGGGTGATGCGGGAGAGACCTTCAATTTTCACAGCTATGATGGAGACGATGCCGAGATCGGCAACGTGATCCAGCAGGCGCTCAGCTATCCCATGATGTGCTCCCACCAGGTTATCTGCGTGAAGCGCGCGGCTCAGATGCTAACCGACGCCGGTTCGGAGACCGGTCTGCTGAAGTACCTCGAAAAGCCTGCGGCTGAGACGGTATTGATACTCTTGTCCAATAAGGCTGACGGTCGTAAGAAATGGGTGAAAGCCTGTAAGTCGGCCAGTTACTTTTATGACTTCTCACCACCGCAAGGCAGTGATCTGGTCGGTTGGGTACTCAGGGCGGCCCAGGATAAGGGTTTGAAGATCGGACAGGACATCGCCGAGTTGCTAGTGGAGCTTGTTGGCGACGATTTGACGGCCCTGAGCGGTGAAATCGACAAGTTGACGCTGTTGTCGAACGAAGCCGCAGAGCCACTTGATGAGCGGCAGTTGCTCAAGGTGATCCTGGCCCAAAGACCTATAGATCCATTCGAGTTGGTCAAGCTGCTTGGACCTGGACAAGGTGCGGCCGGACTGCGGGTCTATCATAGTTATCTGGCCGAGGGACGATCGCCATATGAGTTGGCTCCATTATTAAACTGGCGCGTGAAGCAAGTGGCCCAAGTGGCATCACTGCTTGATGATGGCGTTAGTGCTCAGAGAATACCATCGGTGCTGGGTGCATCACCCTATGCGGTACGGCATGCCTTTGATACGGTTAATCGCTGGGGCGGTGTGGTGGTGGATCGGGCTCTTAGGGCCTGCGCGAGATGCGAATTCGATCTGAAAAGCAGTCCATTGGGTCCAGAAAAGGTGCTCGAGAGAGCGATTCTGGAGATTTGCGCTGGATGACTGCAGGCATAGTCTAAATAGTATAACTAGCGTGGCAGCATAGGAAT
>DAOVZQ010000083.1 GCA_030635025.1 bacterium | reverse complement strand
GAACGCCGTGCTTCTGTTCGGTGAGATTCTGAGTCGCAAGTTGTATCGGGATCTTGGGTACTCTTCGATTCAAGCTTATGCGGCCGAGGCTCTTGGGTTTACTCCCAGCAAGACCTCTCAGTTTGTTCGGTTGGCCGGGGCGCTTGAAGAGTTGCCGCGGTTGCGTCGTTCGGTTGCGTCCGGTGAGCTGGGGTGGACCAAGGCGCGGGAGGTGGCCAAGGTGGCTACGCCTACAAGTGAAGAGAAGTGGATCACCGTGGCCAAGCAATCGACGAGCCGAAATCTGGAGCAGAAAGTTCGAGCAGTACGGCTGCGGGTTCGTCAGGCGCCGTGTGCGGCCGGGCAATCCGCGTTGGACCTGGTCGAGCCGTCGGTGGACTCGCCCCCCATGGATATTCAGATCTCAGTGAATACCAAATACACGTCTGAGCAATATGCTCGTCGCGAAGCTCTGCTTGAAACAATCCGCAAGCGGGCTGCGCGGAAGGGATCGACGGTGCGAGATCTGGACCGCGCGGAATTGATCCTCGCCGCTCTCAATGATCTTGCGGAGAAGCTCGGCACGGATACGGAAACCTTAGCCGCATCCAGCTCACCATTCCAGGTTGTAGTTTACACGTGTAAAATCTGTGGTGCGGCTGAGGTGCGGACTGATCGAGGCGCGAAGACGGTGTCGGCTGAAGTTGTGAAATGCGATGCCATTATCCAGGAGCCTGGCCGCCCCAACCGGGCCACCATCCCGCCCAAAAAACGTCGGGAAGCCCTGATTCGAGCCGGTCACCGCTGCGAAACCCCAGGCTGCGATCGAACCCGCTTCCTCGAGGTTCATCATCGTTGTCAACGATCACAAGGCGGCGGTAATGAGACGGCTAACCTTCGGGTCTTGTGCTCCAGCTGCCACCAGCTTGTCCACCGGGAGGGCAGGTTCCTGGATAACATCCCGATCAGGTGAATGACTCGCCAGATTGCCAAGCGACCTCATCCGCACTATCATCGGGCGGTCTCAATACACGGCAACGAGGAGAATACAGTGCAGATCGGTATCCTGGGCTTCAAGTTCACGGGCAAGACGACCCTTTTTAACGCGGTGACCGGTTCCGACCAGCCGGTCGGCCAGGGTGGCGTGGAGCCGCATCTGGCGGTGGGGCGTATTCCGGACCCGCGTCTGGATGTCCTGTCGGACATGTTCAAACCGAAGAAGACCATCCACGCCACTGTCGATTGGGTGGATGTCCCCGGCTTTGAGCCGACCGCTCCCGGTGGGGCCGGTGAGGCGACGCGCTTCCTGGAGCACGCCCGCAGGGTCGATGCCCTGGCCCAGGTGGTGCGCTGTTTCGACAATGGTATCGAAGAACCTGCACCCGTCGACGAGATCGAATCGTTGGCGCTCGAGCTGGTCATCGCCGATCTGCAGATCGTCGAGAACCGGATCGAACGGCTGGAGAAGGACCGCTCGCGCAAGGGGAAGGTCGATAATCCTCTCGAGCCGCCGCTGATGGAGCGCTTCAAGGAGCGTCTCGATGAGGGCAAGCCCCTGCGTGACCTGGATCTGAGCTCGGATGAGATCAAGCTGTCCAGCGGCTTCTCCCTGCTGACGCTCAAGCCCATGATCCTGGTGCTCAACGGCTCCGAGGACGGCGTGGACGAGTCGATCGTCGCTGCTGCGCGGGAGACCGGCGCCGAGGTGGTCGATCTGTGCGCCAAGGTGGAGGCTGAGTTGGCCGAGCTGCCCGAAGAAGACCGCAACGAATTCCTGGCCGATCTCGGAATCGAGGAGCCGGCGTCCCATCGTATGGCGCGCTCGGCCTACAGCGCCATGGGGCTGCAGAGCTTTTTCACCGTGGGCGAGGACGAGTGTCGTGCTTGGCCGGTCCGCAAGGGCGCGCCGGCCCCGGAGGCTGCGGGTACGATCCATTCGGACATGGAGCGCGGCTTCATTCGCGCCGAGACCTGCAGCTATGACGACCTGACGGCCGCGGGTGGATTGGCCGAAGTCAAGAAGCTCAACCAGATGAGGCTGGAGGGGAAGGCCTACGAGGTCCAGGACGGCGATGTCCTGAACATCCGCTTCAGCGTATAGGGGATCGCATGGCACAACCCGGGACCAGACCGACCGTCCGGCTGATTCTGGGCGTCCTGGCGATCATTGCCCTGGCCCTCTTCTGGCATTTCGTCTGGAGCGATCTGGACCGTACGGTCCTGACCCGCGTTCCCATCCTCGACGAAGCCTACTACCTGCGTGAAGCCGCCGAAATTTCCGGCGGTCAATGGTTGCCCGACGACCCCTTTATCATGTCACCCCTCTATCCATATCTGGTCGCGGCCACGGGCGGCGGCCGCGAGATCGGTCCCGATCAGGTCCGGATCGGTCCGCCTCCCTACGGTACGCGGATCCTGCAGGTCCTGCTGTGGCTAGGGACGGCGGTCCTGCTGTGGCAAGTCGCCCGTAGACACGGCCCGGTCCGCTTCGCCTGGATGGCGCCGGTGCTTTGGCTGCTCTACCGACCCGGAGCCGTTTTCGCGTCTTCGACTCTATTGGAAGTACCGCTGACCTTCCTGGTCGTGGCGGCCCTGGCCACGGCGACAAGCCGTAGCGCCTTATCGTGCCGGTGGGCGCTGGCAGCCGGTGCGCTTGTGGGTGCGGCGGCGTTGTTGCGATTCCACGCGGTGCTGTTGATCGTTCCGGTTGTCTGGGCCCTGCTTGGAGCGGGTGATGAGCCGGTGCATTGGCGCTCGTGGCGTCGAGGGGCGCCGGCTGTTTTGGCCCTTCTTCTGCTCGTCCTGCCCGTGTCGGTTTTCAACTCCGTGAAGGCGGGACGGCTCGCGGGACCCAGCCTGAACGGCGGCATCAACCTCTACATAGGCAACGGTCCCGAAGCCAATGGATTCTTCGTGACCTACCGTGGTTTCGATGCCCAGGCCGACCCTTCGGGTAGACTCTTCCTGTCACAACGACTCGGAGCCGACATACACGATGTGGCGGCGGCGGATCGGGCCTGGACCCGCGAGGCATGGCGAGCCGTAAGCGATGATCCCTTCCGCGCCCTGGGGCTGTGGTTGAAGAAGCTACGGCTACACTTTGTCGATGCTGAATTCTCTCAAATATCACCCCTCGACTCATGGGCTCGTGAAGCGCCTGCATTGAAGCTGCTGCCCGTGCCGTACGGTGTGGTAGCGGCCGGCGGTCTGCTCGGGCTGTTCCTGCTGGGACTACGCGACAAGCGGCTACGGCCCTGGGCCATCGCGCTGTTGCTGCTGATCGCCGCCCAGAGTGTCTTCTTCGTGGTCTCGCGTTACCGGCTTATACTCGTGCCCATGCTGGCCTTGTTTACCAGCGTTGCGGTATCCGAACTCTGGGCTCGGCGTGGTCGGCACCTGGCCGTAGGAGTCGGGCTGATCATAGTGTGTGTGCTGGCCGTATTGCCCTGGGGACTCGACTCGTCTTTGAGGCGACTGGAGGCGGCCGGGCTCGTCAACGAGGGTGTACGCTGGGAACATCTGGGCGACGATGGCGAGCAGGCCGCGCATGATCGGGCCTTGTCCCTCTATCGATCGGCCCTGGAGTTGGACCCCGCCCATCCGGAGACCTATCGCGCCATGGCGAGAGTACAAAAGGGGAGAGGCCGTCTTCCTGAGAGCGAAGACACCCTGCGGCGTGGTCTGACGGCGGCCGATCCCGTGGACGACGTCAGGCGGGATCTGATCGCCTTGCTGTTGAGTGACGACCGGCCCGACGAGGCTGTCGATCTCATGCGGGAACACTTGTCTTCCCATCCCGAAGACACCGACATGATGCACAACTACGCGGTCGCCCTGGCCGGGATCGGTCACGACGATGAAGCAGAGGTCGTTGCGAAAAAATTCATGGTCACCGCGCCCGACGATCCTCGCGGCTATATTGACCTGGGTGTCATCGTCGCCCGCCAGGGGCGTCTTGAAGAAGCACGGGCGATCTTTGGCGAGGGCCTGAAGCACAATCCGAACGACACGCGCCTTTTGGACAATCTGGATCGCATCGAAATCCTTCTGGTCCGCTAGGCTTATTCTTCAATAACGGCCGCAGGAACTCCGGGTGAGACGCGTTGAGTGGTGTGAATCGAGACCACGACATTCACTTCCACGAGGAGATTCGGATCATGAAGACACGCAACCTTACCATTCTGGGCCTGGCCCTGCTGATGGCCTTCGCCTCCATCGCCGACGCGCAGCCCGGTTCGCGCGGCTTCCGCGGTCCCGGCCGTGGCGATTGCCCGAACCCCATGCAGGGACGTCTCTGCGATATGCTCGACCTGACCGAGGATCAGCAGGTCGTCATCGATGAAATCCAGACGCAGAGTCGCGCCAAGGGTCTCGAGACACGCAAGCAGATGGTTCGTCTGCAGAACGAGCTCCAGGGTCTGATGCTGCAGGACGCCCCCGATGCTTCCGACGTGACGAAGCTCGTGAACAGCATAGGTGACCTGAGGACCGATCAGCGCGTTCGGCGCATGGAGACCCGTCTCGCCGTTCGCGCCTTGTTGACCGATGAGCAGCGCGACCAGATGATCACCATGCAAGGGGCCAAGGGACAGGGTCGCGGCGGCCGTCACGGCGCGCCCGGCATGAGGGCGCAGCGTGGTCGATGCGACAACGACGGTCGCTTCGGCGGGCGGGACGGTACGGGTCCCAAGGGTCGGTTCTAGGTACCAGAGGTGTGAAGGCCATTGAACGACGACGAACTGATGACGCGCATCGCGACGGGCGACGAGGAGGCTTTCCGCCTCCTCGTCGAGCGATGGGAGAGCCAGGTGCATGCGTTCCTCTGGCGCATGACCGGTTCGCGCGAAGAGGCCGAGGATCTTACACAGGATACCTTCGTCAAGGTGTATGCGAACGCTCGCCGGTACAGACCGGAAGACCGTTTTCGCAGCTGGTTGTTCCGGATCTCGGGCAACCTCGTCCGCAGCTGGGCGCGACGTCGCAAGATCGTGGGTTGGATCCGTTACGATCCGGATATCCACGACCAGCCATCGGTCGAACCCGCGCCGGACGCCGGCCTGACCGCCGACGAAACGAGTCGTGTCGTGCAGAAGGCGCTGGCCGGTCTTCCCGAACGGCAGCGGCAGGCGCTGGTCATGCGTCGATACCACGAGCTGAGCCAACGAGAAATCGCCGAAGCCCTGGACACGACCGAAGGAGCGGTCGAGTCGTTGTTGGTGCGAGCCCTGGACGGGATGCGCAAGAGTCTCATCCCCCAGACAGGAGAGTTGAACGATGAAGCACGTTCGTGAAAACATCCCAGCCTATCTCGACGGTCGTCTCGACGAGACTGATCGCCGAGCGGTGGACGCTCACTGTGCGTCGTGTCCGGAATGCGCCCATGCCCTGTCCGAAAGCGAGACGGTCTGGCGAATGATGGGGGACGCGAAAGCTCCCGAGCCGTCTCGGCCGGCTTGGGACAGGATCTCGTCGGATCTTCCGGGGAGGCCCCGGCCCGTACTGCAGCGTTTGAGTTACGCCTCGATGTCGGTCGCGGCCCTGGCCGCCGGTGTCCTGATCGGCGCGCAGCAGTATGCGCCAAACGAGTCGGACGGCTGGCTCGTCATGGATGAGGTTCTCTCCGGTTCCATGCTCTCTGGCGACACGACCTGGAGCATGGATTCAGCTCTGGATTACGCCCTGAACTCCACTGATATCGACGAGGAGAATTGAGATGAAACGGATCATCCTCTTGCTGTTGCTGGTGTCGGTGGGGCTCAACATCGGTCTCGGATTCACCCTGAAGCGTCAGCGGGATGAAATGGAATCGGCGCCGTCCTGGGCGTTCCGTGAACCGGGGGCAGCCCGGTCCGAGCTGGGCGAACGAGGTCCCGGCCCCGGCCGCGGACGATTCGACAAGGAACGCATGGGGAGGATGCGCGACATGCGCGCCCGGATCGAACCCCAGCTGGAAGTCCAGCGCGCCGAAGTCTTTGCGGCCCGGCAGGCTCTTAATGAGGCCTTGAGCCGCGATGATGTGGACGAAGCCGAGATCATGGCCCGCGTCGGCGATATGATCGCTGCCCAGGGAGGGATCGATTCCCTGATCGTCTCGGGCCTGGTGAACGAATTGCGGCAGATGCCGGCGGGGGAACGTGACGAGATCCTGCGTATGCTCGACCATTTCAGCAGCGGTTTTCGGGGCCGGGGCCGGGGGCGTCCCCCCGTCTCTCCTTGACACGGCTTGCCTGGTGGCGTTTAATTTCCATAGCTTACCGAGGTTACGAGACGCCTGACCGGGACTGTCCCGGCGTTGTGCTCGACCCCACCAAAAACGGATATCGAATCACAGAACAGCTCATACCGCGTGTGATCCAGGGAGTGTCTGCATGAGCGCGAAGAAAATCCTCGTCCTGGCCGGAATGCTGGCCCTGATCGTCATCGCCGGCTGCCGTTCCGCCCACGTCACCAGCGCCATCATCTACATCGACCAACAGATGTTCGACAAGGCCATCGACGTCCTGCACGAGGGACTGGACTACAGTCCCGATGAGGCCGAAGCCTACTTCTATCTGGGCGAAGCCCACTCCAAGAAGGCCGAGGAGGATATCCGGGACAACGGGTACCTGGCCGCGAGCCGTAATTACGGCATGGCCTACGATTACTACAAGAAGACCCTGGAAATGGAGCCAACGCTCTATGAAAAGGTGCAGGAATCGTTGCTCTACAGCTACATCATGCAGAGCAACAACGCCAAGAACGAGTATCAGGCCGGTTTCTACGAGGCTGCCGAAGGGTATTTCCGCCTGGCCTACGCCTCACTGCCCGACTCCGTGGCGCCCATCAAGAACCTGGCCCGGATGAAGATCCGCCTGGCCATGGAAAACGACAACGATCCGGCCATCCTCGACGAGGCGCTCGCGTTGCTCGACCAGGTGCTGGACGTAAATCCCGGCGCCTATGAGTTGCTCTCCGACAAGGCGAACGTACTCAGCCGGCTCGACCGCAAGCCGGAAGCGGCCGCCATCTACGACGATCTGCTGGCCAACCATCCCGACGACGCGGCGTTGATGATCGACATCGCCAACCTCTCCCAGGAGCAGGGCGACAACGAGCGAGCGGGCGATTTGCTCGTGCGTGTCATGAACATCTACGAGAACGACGACGACATGGCCAACGACGAGAACGTCTATTTCCTCGCGTTGCAGGCGGGGGCTTTTTACGGCGACAGCCGGGTCGGTCGATACCAGGAAGCCATCGATCTGTACCAGAAGGCGCTGTCCCTTGAGGACATGCCGACCGAGAGTACCCTGCTGGGCAAGCTGAAGCTGCACCACGACTACGGCAAGAAGCTGGGCGAAGAATACAATGCCGAAGAGGAGGCGGTCGCCAAGGCGGACCTGGAGCAGCGCACCGTGGAGCAGTTCCAGACCGGCGTCAACGTGGGAAACGCCCTGGTCAGCCAGTACTTCGAGAGCGTGAACGGCTACTTCTACCTGGCCGAGTGTTACCGGATGCTCGAGGACGAAGCCAACTACAACATGCACATGGATTCGTGGCGCAAGCTGTCGGGTATGGAATAGGTCTTATCGTGACTTCGAGCGCCGGTCCGGTCGTTCCCGGCCGGCGCTACAGACATCTGGACACGGCACAGCGGATGTAGTATCCTGTTTGGGCTGCAAAAGACATCTGTTTTCAAGCATAAACAGGATAAACCACTGGGATCGGGACCGACTTGGGGAGAGTCGCGCCCGGCAAAACCCTCCGATGGATTCAACCTCCAAGACCGCGTACCCACGCAATTTTAAAAAGTGAACCCCACGCACAGGAGCAACATGGACATCAAAGGACTACAGGAAAAAAGTATTATCGAATTGGTGGATATCGCCAAGGAGCTGAACATCGAAGGTTTGAGCACGCTGCATAAGTCGGAGCTCATCTTCAAGATCCTCGAGGGACAGACCGAAAAGAACGGCCTGATCTTCGCCGAAGGCGTCCTGCAGGTTTTGCAGGAAGGCTACGGCTTCCTGCGATCCGCCAAGTACAACTATCTGCCCGGCCCCGACGACATCTATCTGTCGCCTTCCCAGATCAAGAAATTCGACCTGAAGACCGGTGACACGGTCTCCGGCCAGGTGCGTCCGCCCAAGGACAACGAGCGCTATTTCGCCCTTCTCAAGGTGGAGTCCGTCAATTACGAGGACCCCGAGAAGGCCAAGACCATGACGCTCTTCGACAACCTCACGCCCCTGTATCCCGAGGAAATACTCGATCTGGAGTGCGAGAACGGTGACATCACGACCCGTCTGGTCAATCTGATGGCGCCCATAGGCAAAGGGCAGCGCGGCCTGATCGTTTCACCGCCGCGCGCCGGTAAGACCATCATCCTGCAGAAGATCGCCAACGCTATCACCGAGAACAATCCCAACGTCCACCTGATCGTGCTGCTGATCGATGAGCGGCCGGAAGAAGTAACTGAAATGTCCCGCTCAGTTCGGGGTGAAGTTGTATCCAGCACCTTTGATGAACCTGCCAGTCGCCACGTACAAGTTGCTGAAATGGTCATCGAAAAAGCCAAACGTCTTGTTGAGCACAAAAAAGACGTGGTAATCCTGCTGGATTCGATCACGCGTCTGGCCCGCGCCCACACCACCGTGGTGCCTCATTCGGGCAAGATTCTCTCGGGTGGCGTGGATTCGAACGCCCTGCAGAAGCCCAAGCGCTTCTTCGGCGCTGCGCGTAACATAGAGGAGGGTGG
>DAOVZQ010000378.1 GCA_030635025.1 bacterium | reverse complement strand
TGCGGCTCCGGCGGCACCGTGCGCGACGGCGACATCGAGATCCAGGGTGATCACCGTGATCGGATCGTGGCCGAACTCGCCAAGAAGGGGTGGACGGTCAAGCGGTCGGGTGGGTAACGCCGGTCGTTCTTCAGGTCCGATTCCCATATCGATGTGACATTTCAGACGTGGTAGTGTCTTTCCCGTCGTACGGGCACGTGCGCATTTGATTGCGCAACCCATAACCTCGAACGGGGGAGAACCGACATGTCGAAACGATTCGGAGCGGAAGTGATCGGAACCTTCTGGCTGGTGCTGGGCGGCTGCGGTAGCGCGGTGCTGGCGGCGGCGTTCCCCGACGTTGGGATCGGTCTGTTGGGTGTGTCCCTGGCGTTCGGACTCACCGTGCTGACGATGGCCTACGCTATCGGCCACGTTTCCGGCTGCCATCTCAATCCGGCCGTGACCTTCGGTCTGTGGGCCGGCGGACGTTTCCCCGCCAAGGACATCCCGGCCTACGTCGTGGCGCAGGTGATCGGCGCGATCGCCGCGGGCGGCGTTCTCTACTTCATCGCCAGCGGCCAGGCGGGCTTCGACGTGGCGGGGGGCTTTGCGTCCAACGGCTACGGCGAGCACTCGCCGGGCGGGTATTCGTTCGGCTCGGCGCTGGTGACCGAGATCGTCATGACCTTCATGTTCCTGATGATCATCATGGGCGCCACCGCCAAACGCGCGCCCCAGGGTTTTGCGCCGATCGCCATCGGTCTCGGCCTGACCCTGATCCATCTGATCAGCATTCCGGTCACGAACACTTCGGTCAATCCGGCGCGCAGCACCGGCGTGGCCCTGTACGTGGGCGGTTGGGCTATTTCACAGCTCTGGGTGTTCTGGGTGGCGCCCATCGTCGGCGGATTGCTCGGCGGGACCGTCTATCGATTCCTGGACAGCAACAAGGACTGATCCCACCCTGATCCCGCCAGCGGCCGTCTTCCGAGACGGCCGTTTTTTTTTAACCGAATCGGCTTTCCCCCCGCACCCGCATGCACTATGCTGCCCGCGTTGACGGGAGACTACACTTCCGCAGAGAGGAGCTGCCATGAATGGGCAAGGAGGGGATGGTCCCAGGGATATCCCCGAGATCAAGATTCCGCAGATCAATGTCGGTCTGCTCAGGCGAGGTATCGTCGTGCTGCTGGTCGTGGTGGCCGCGCTGACGAGTTTCTACACGATCGGACCCGAAGAGACCGGACTGGTCCTGCAATTCGGAAAATACGTGCGCGCCACCGACCCCGGGCTTCATTTCAAGATGCCCTTCGGAGTCGAACGCGTGATGAAGGTTCCCATCCAGCGACAGCTCAAGGAGGAGTTCGGTTTCCGCACCGTGCGGGCCGGAGTTCAGAGTCAATACTCGACCCGGCCCTATGCCGACGAGTCCAACATCCTGACCGGCGACCTCAACGCCGCCATGGTCGAGTGGGTGGTTCAGTACCGGGTGGTCGATCCCTATCGCTACCTCTTCCGTGTGCGCAACGTGAACGACACGTTCCGCGACATGAGCGAAGCGGTCATGCGGCAGGTCGTGGGCGACCGCACCGTCAACGAGATCCTGACGATCGGCCGCGCCGAGGCCGCTCTCCAGGTGCAGGTGGACCTGCAGGTCCTCTGCGACCAGTACGAGACGGGCATCAAGGTCGAGCAGGTTGTGCTGCAGGACGTCAATCCGCCGGACCCGGTGAAGCCCTCGTTCAACGAGGTCAACGAGGCCCAGCAGGAGAAGTCCCGCCTCATCAACCAGGCTCAGAGCGAGTACAACAAGGTTGTGCCCCGCGCCCGCGGCGAGGCCCAGCAGACCATCCAGGAGGCCGAGGGCTACCGGATGGAACGCGTCAATCACGCCCGTGGCGACAGCGCTCGTTTCGTGGCGTTGTTCGATGCCTACCGGCGCGCGCCTGAAGTCACGCGCAAACGCATCTACCTGGAGACCATGAGCCAGGTGCTGCCCAACATTAAAAACAAGGTCATCGTCGACGGCGATCTGAGTTCGGTGCTGCCTTTGCTCAATTTGGGCGGGACCAAGGGAGGTGATCGGTAATGAAGATCGGAATAGTTGTCATTATCGTTGCCGTGTTGCTGCTGCTCACGAACACGTTCTACGTGGTCAAGGAAACAGAGCAGGTCATCATCACCCAGTTCGGCAAGCCGATCGGAGATCCGGTCATCACGCCGGGCCTCAAGATCAAGATGCCGTTCGTTCATATGGCGCACAGTTTCGACCGCCGGTTCCTGGAGTGGGACGGCGATCCCAACCAGTTGCCGACCAAGGACAAGCGTTTCATCTGGGTCAACACCTATGCGCGGTGGCGGATCACCGATCCGTTGCTGTTCTTCCAGCGGCTACGTGACGAGCGTGGCGCCCAGACCCGTCTGGACGACATCCTCGACGGCGAGACGCGCAACGCCATCGCCAACTACGAGGTCGTGGAGGTGGTGCGCACGTCGAACCGTGAGCCCATGCACAGCGACCTGGCGTCCGAGGAGCGGGTGATCCTCGACGAGATCAAACATGGCCGCGAGAAGGTCCGCCGGGAGATCCTCACCAATGCACAGGCCCGCACCACCGATCTGGGTATCGAGATCCTCGACGTCCAGTTCAAGCGCATCAACTATGTGGACGAGGTGCAGCGTAAGGTGTACGAGCGGATGATCGCCGAACGGCGGCGTATCGCCGATCGCTTCCGAAGCGAAGGCGAAGGCGAAGCGTCGCGCATCAACGGTGAGAAGGAGCGCGACCTGTTGAGAATCCAGTCGGAGGCGTATCGCACCGCCGAGGAGATCCGCGGCGACGCGGACGCCACGGCCACGGGCATCTACGCCGCGGCCTACGACCGGTCGCCTCAAGCGCGGGCGTTCTACGTTTTCCTCAAGACCATGGAGAGCTATCCCGCCACCCTCGACGAGAACAGCACGCTGGTGTTGTCGACGGACGGGGAGTTCTATAGATTCCTGACGGATGCAGACGCCCGATAGTCGGTCTTCCAGGACTCCAAAGCCGGCCCTCTCCTTCGGGAGGGGGCCGTCGTCTTGGCCGGTCGGGTGGTTTCCGGTCGCCGGATGTCGTATCATGAAGGGTGCCCCCTGAATCCCCCGCACCCTGGGAGCGACATGGCCCGCGTCCGCTTTCGAAGTTCCGCCATCGCCCTTTTCCTTGCCGCCGCCCTTAGTGCATTTCCGGCCTGGGCCGGGATAGATCTGCCCAACGAAGCCGTCAATCTCAAGGCCTTGGGACATTTTCCCAACGGAGCCTGTTACGGCGCCTGCGTGGTCGGCAACACCGTGGTGACCGGCAACGGCGCGGCCCTGGAGATCATCTACTTCGGTGATCCGGACAATCCTGTTCTGATCGGTAGCCTGACGCTGCCGAGCGAAGTCTATGTCGTCGAAGTGACGGGCACATACGCTTTCGTCGGCATCATCGACTATGGACTGATCGTCGTCGACATTTCGCAGCCGGACAGTCCGGAGGCGCTAACCCACATTTCGTTTCCCTCGCGGATCTACGACATCATGATCGACGGCGACACGGCCTTCCTGTCGGTGGGCGGCGCAGGATTGCGTATCATG
>DAOVZQ010000377.1 GCA_030635025.1 bacterium | reverse complement strand
GGTGCCGTCAGGGCGCATGCGCCAGGTCATTTCTTCGGCGCTGCGGTCGGACTGGACGAACAGCCAGGCGCCGTCGGCGGACCAGCTGGTGGAATAATCGCGGCATCCTTCGCCGGATAGGGGGGTGCTGCTTCCGTCCAGATCCACGACCATGACCAGGGTGCAGTCCTGGGTGACTGCCGTGGTCGCCAGGAGTTGGCCATCGGGCGACCAGCGCAGATTCAGGAGCTCGGGTCCCTCGAAGCGGGTCAGGCGTCTCGGCTCATCCGCAGGGTTTTGTCGCATCCAGATCTCCGAAAACCCTGATCTCTGGCTGATGAAGGCGACGCTCCGGCCGTCGGGAGAATGGACCGGGTTCTTGTCGTGACGGGTTGAGTTGAGCGGGGTTTCTTCCAGCCGGGGATGCCCGGGATCGCTCAGGTTGATCGACAGGATGTCCATGTCCTTGTGGATGTTCGCCACGACCATGCGGTCGGCGTTGCGGGCGCTGGAAATCCACTCGATCGAAGAGACCTTGGTTGGCAGATCTCGGCGGACACCGGTCGATAAGTCGACGACCTGCAGAACGCCGACATCTTCTGGACACGTCGCCACGAGCAGTCGTTGGCCGGCCGTGTCCCAGTCGATGCCGGAGATGCTTCCGAACTCCGGATCGATTATGTCGATCTTGCCGTTGGTCAGAGACAGGACGTGCAGGCGACAATAGAAATTCCGCTGCCCGCGGCCGAAGGCGAGGCTCTTCCCGTCAGGTGAGAAGACGGGGCAGAAATCGCTGCCCACACCCTCCGGCGCGCTGGTCAGCCGCTGGACGGAGCCGTCGTCAAGGTGGACGAGGTGGATGCGGAGCGGGCCCGGATCGGCCTCGCCCATGCAGACTGCCAGGGCTTCTCCATCCGGTGACCAGTCCAGTCCGCCGATATGATAATCGCCGGTGAACATCGCGCGTTCAAGACCGTCGCCGACCGAGACCGTCCAGATGGTGTGATCGTCTTCGTATGTGACGTACGCGAGCGAACGGCCGTCGGGAGACCAGGCCAGGCAGGTGGGAAATCCGTATCGGGTCGGCAACGCGAACGTTGAATCGGTAGCGATGACCTTGACCCGGATTTGCCAGGGATCGTTCTTGAGGTTGCTCGATACGAAGGCCACCCGAGAGCCGTCGGGAGACATGACCGGCGAGAATTCGGCGCCCGGGAGCGAGGTGAGCGGCGTCTGCGTCCAGGCCGTTGTCCAGTCGTCGGATGCGGTCCGATCGGGCTCCAGGGCTTTCAGGCTGATCAGGAGCACGAGCATCAGAACGATGAAGGCGAACGAGATGAGCAGGGGCCGACGCTTCGCGGACGGGGTCGGCATGGACTCGGGGGAGGCGGGCTCCGGTACGACGACCCGGTTCGGTGTCACCAGCATTCGGTAGCCGCGCTTGTAGATGGTCTCAATGAAGCGGGGGTGTTTGGGGTCGTCGTCAAATGCTTGGCGCAACAACGAGATGATGCGCGTGAGCGCCTCGTCGTTGACGATGGCGTCGTCCCAGACCTCGGTCATGATGTCCGCGCGCGTGAAGACCGTTTCCGGCTTGGAGGCCAGCAACAGCAGGACCCGCATGGCGCGAGGCTCCAGTTGGATGGCCTTGCTATCGCGTTCGATGCGGTTCAGGGGCGCCTCGACACGCCACTCGTTGAGCATGAAGACGTCTTGTCCGGTGTGGTTGGAGTCTTTGTTGAGAATGGCCATCTCCAATGGGGGGTGCCGCGGTGCGGGACGACGGAAACGCTCGACGTCTTAATCATTGGGAAATCGCGGGGATTGTCAAAGCAAAAACCCGGACGCCGAATGGTCCGGACGGACGACGAAGGGGGGCGGCCCTGTCCCTTCCATTTATTCATCCGGGAGCTGAACCCCACGATGTGAGCATGTCACGTAAGCTCCCCCGTCAAGCGGACAGTTCATAACTAGACCACCCTACCGCTCTCCATCCCACTAACCAAACCCGCCAAAAACCGAGAAAGCGGAACGACATCCCCCACAATACTAGCCGTTTCCAGAGCCTCCATATACTCACCCCGTCTTTCTACAGGGATGACAACCCAAGGATACCCCCCAGCTGCATGCATAAGATTCATCAGGAAGCGACCGATGCGACCGTTCCCGTCCATGTAGGGATGAATATTGACAAAGACGAAGTGCCCCATCACCACACGAACGGAAGCATTTGTTTCCTCGGCCAGCAGATTGAAGAACGTGGGCATCAAGTCCCGAACAGCCTCAGATCGGGGCGGCACATATCGGGATTGTCTGATGAAGACAGGGCCGTTTCGATAACCCGCAAGATCCGCGGCCTTGACGATCCCGGCGGATACCGAGGGTGCGAATAGCTCTCTGTACCAGTCTCCATGGTCCTCTTCCGCCACGGGTCCGGGATTCTCGCCGTCGAGCACACGCCTGAGGCTCATTTGTACGCGCTGAAAGGCCTGCCAATATCCCTTCGCCGCCATTGCGTTTCGCTCTCGAAGGTCGGTTACGTTTTCGTCTGGAGCCCACTCATTCAGCCGGATCCGCTCAATCAGCTCCTTGCTGACCTGGTAGCCTTCGATCGACAACGAGTGGTAGGCGTCTGTCACATAGGTTTCTTCTACGGAGCGCATATACGCAGGGATATCTATGGGATGGTCTGGTGCGGGGGGAAAGTGGGCAATCACGTCCTCGCGCATATCCATCCACATGAGTCGCAGGCGATTGACATGCGGACGGGAGGGAGAAGGCGGTAGGGTTGCAGTGAACTCGTTGGAGAACGGGTCGTTGATGCGGACATCATGCCCCACGGTTTGCATGGCTTTTATGATGTCCTCGGACACGCGCATTCTCTTGATATTTTTGAAGGCTCCTGCAAGCCGTCCGGCGATTGTCGTCTGTCCTCGCTCGAGGAGTGGAGGGAGGATCTCCGATGCGCTCGTGACTTGAGCGAGAGTGGCGCGGGCATCCGTCTCATGACTCCTGAAGAAATCCGGAGAGACGGCGATCAAGGCTGCGGCAATCGAGTAGACTCGCAATCCGTCGAGCACGGTTTGGTCAGACTTTTGGGGAAATGCGGAGCGGACGGGGAGGAGCGTGGTTTCATACGGCAATGAAACGAGACTGTTGGATCCCCTGCTGCTCCGGACGATGAGCTGCTGGGGGATGGTGCGGTTCCCGGCCTGCAGCAGAAGCGATTGCTCGGGGGACAGGCACCAGTCCTCACCGAACCTTACGCTCAGGTATTCGGCACAGAAGCCCCAGTACGAGACATACCAGGATGTGCTCTCACCGCCCGCCGGGTCTGGGCGAGTGCAGATATACCATCCCTTCATGACTTCCTGCAGGAGGCCGGCTGCGAGCAGACGCTCTCTGTGTGTTCGGGTGAGGTCTTTGGACTGGATTGCAGTCCGGCCTCCCTTGCAGAGGGTCTCGAGCACTTCCAATGATTGTGCCAGCTTCTCGGATTGAGTCGCCATCGCCAGGGCCCTTCGTCAGCCCCGGTTTGGGGCGGGATTCGTAGAATCTGTTGCGGCATTGCTAGGGTATCACGCTGTGCCTAATTTAGTATAACAAGATGTAGGCCAATTAGCTTATTATGTCAACATAT
>DAOVZQ010000313.1 GCA_030635025.1 bacterium | reverse complement strand
GCTTCATCACCGTGGACGAAAACCACGCCATGAATTCGGCCGCCTTGTCCGCGCAGATCCGGGCCGACCAGGCCGCGGGCCGCCGACCGGCCGTCGTCTGCGCCACACTCGGCACAACCTCGACCCACGCCATGGATCCGGTCCGCGCCATCGGTGAGATCTGTCGCGAACACGGGCTCTGGTTGCACGTGGACGCCGCCCACGCGGGCAGCGCCGCTCTCTGCCCTGAATTTCGTCATCTCCACGCCTGACTACCAATGGCCGGGGAGTAGTGCTTCAAGCCCCGCAAGTGGCTGTTCACGAACTTCGACTGCAACTGCTTCTGGGTGGCCGACCGCGGACCTCTGCTGCACGCGCTTTCGATATTGCCCGAGTACCTGCGCAACGCGCCGACCGAGAGCGGCGCGGTCATCGACTACCGCGACTGGCAGGTGCCCCTGGGTCGTCGGTTCCGTGCGCTAAAGCTGTGGATGGTGATCCGTCACTACGGTGTGGAGGGAGTGCGCCACCACGTACGCGAACACGTGAAATTGGCGCAGGAATTCGTGGAGTGGGTTCGCACCGACGACGATTGGGAATTGGCTGCGCCGGCCCCGTTGAATCTCGTATGCTTCCGCCATCGCGGTGGCGACGAGATCAACCGGCGTGTCATGGACAAGGTCAACGCGGACGGGCGGATCTTCCTGACCCACACGAAACTCGACGAGCGTCTGACCCTGCGCCTGAGCGTGGGGCAGACGCACACCGAGCGGCGTCATGTGGAGATGGCTTGGCGGCTGCTGCGCGAAGCGGCCGGGTAGCTACCAGGCGTCCTTGCGGAAGTAACACAACCACGCCAGGATGTAGCAGCTGGCCGCGACCAGGAACGCCGCGTTGAACCCCTGCGTGATGGCCACCAGGATGATCAGCGTCGAGCCCAGAACCGAGCCAACGCCGTTCACGGCGAAGCCCCAATCCACCAGCTCACCCACGCGCCGGGCCGCACTTGGGAACGGCACGCCCATCAGCACGCCGAAGGGAACGGTCATCAGGACCGCCACGACGATCCGACCAACCTGGGGCAGGCCCCCCGCCGCGCCGATCAACACCGGCGCGAACTTCCCGAAGATCAGCAGCAACGGCACCAGGATCGCCATCGCCCGCGCGGCCCTGATCCGCGGCGCCAGAGCGCTGCCCAGGCCCGAAGCCGCCAGCAGCGTGGTGAGCACCGTGACGATGGCCGCCAGCGGCAGGCCGACCAGGAGTGTGAGTTGCTGAATCAGCACCACTTCGATGGCCATGTACCCGAAGCCGATCAGGAAAAAGAAGAGCCAGGGCAGCGGACGCAGCTTGGGCCCCTTGCGCACCAGAGGCAGCAGGGTCAGCGGGAAACCGATCACAGCTACGATGACGGTGATCGCAAAGATCAACATCTTGGCCAGCGGGAAGCCCTGGAACTCGTAGGGCGAAACGCGCTCGAGACGCTCGGTGGAAAAGTTCTTCCAGAGCCCGAGTTGGGCGGCGTAGGGCCGGTCGTCGGTCGCCGGGGACAGGTCGATGGCGACCGAGTCCTGCTCGGCCTTCCAGCCATTGCGTAGAATGCGCGCTATGAGGTTGTCTTCCATTCCTTCCTGCGCGGGATGCAGCACCGAAATGTGCTCGGCCACTTCCGGCGTGATCTCGCCGTAGGCGTTCTGGATGATCTCGTCGGTGAGCGGCTCCTTCGAAACCAGCATCAACTTGCGCCGCATGGTCGGCAGGTCGTAGACGGCGAAGTGGGCCAGCGGATCCTCGACACCCTCGGCCTCGAGCGCCTCACGCAGACTGGTGACCAGGCGGGGCACATAGAACTGGTGCTCCATCGAGAGGAATCCGCCGGGTCGCAGGGCGCGCCAGTAGTCGCGAAAGGCCTCGGTTGTGAAGAGATAGTTCTCCGACAGGGCGAACGATCCCGAAGCCAACGCCGCCCACGAGTTGGAACTGAGCGAGTAGATCACGTCGAAGGTCTCGCGATGACGGCGGGCGTAGGCACGCGCGTCCTCTGTGGCCACAATCACCCGCGGATCGTTGTAGATGTTGCCGGTGAACTCGGCGTACTCCCCCTCCCGCAGCATGTCGTTGACGTGGGGCACGACTTCGACCGCGTGCACTTCGGTGCAATCGGCCTGCAACGCCTGCATGACGTCACCCCCGCCTCCCGCGCCGAGCGACAGGAAACGGCAGTCGTCGAAACGGTCCATCAGATAGGTCACATCGATACCGAACTCGTACCGCAACGAGTCGGGACGATCCCAGTTGCCGTCAAACTGGAGCAGGGGCGAGTTGGCGGCGTTGTCGATCTCCAGGCCGCGATACTCGGGCGCATAGTCGTAGACCTTGACCTTGGCGGCGGCGTCCCAGTGTTCGTAGATGATGGGCGCGCGCGGTTCGCGGTCTGTTTTGAGCAGGTCGGGCGCGCGCTGCGCCACCAGGGCCGAGAAGGCAATCAACGCTATGGCAAAAGCGCGCGAAGTGTGACCGCCAGCGAGCAATGCCGCCAACAGCAGAGGCAACGGCAACCAGAACACAGACGCCGGCGTGCCGATCGCATTCATCAGCGCCACGATGGCCAGCACACCGAGTCCCGCACCGAACAGATCGGCCGCGTAGAGCCCCGGCACCTTGTGGGGATCGCTCCGCAGGATCGACGCCAGCGCCATGCCCCCCGCGTAGAAGGGCAGGTTCACCAGCACGATCACGCCGACCAGCTTCCACATGGCCACACCGCCCGCGAACGCGAGGGTGAAATCGGGAGCGAGCTGGAAGACCAGCGGCGGCGCGGCCAAGGCGGTCAAGGCCGTGGCGATCAGCAGGCCGCCGAGTCGTCGCGGCTCAGCCAATGCGGGCGTCATGCGGACGGTCAATGCGCCAAAGCCCAAGCCCATCACAGCCAGTGACAGGACCAGAAACGCGAAGGTATAGAAGAACTCGGCGGAAAAGATCCGCGTCCACGCCATCTCAAGTGCGATGAGCGACATCGAAAGCAGCAGAATCACAAGGTGGTTGCGGGAGATCAAGGTCTGCGCCTTTCATGTGGGGGTAGAGTCGACCAGACCATTACGGCAGATTATTGTAGGGGTTACGTGTATTCTCGTTACGATTAAAGACTTACACGCTCCTGTTTGCTCTGCGCCGAACCCGGAGGACTACAGATGCCGTCACCCCGCGATCTCGCCCAGACCCTGGCCGTCCAGTTCAACTACACGAGCTGGGTCTTCAACAAGACCCTCGAGAGCGTCACTCACGAGGAGAGCCTGACCCAGCCCGTACCGGCCGGCAACTGCCTCAACTGGGTGGCCGGGCACATCACCGGCTCGCGCATGGGTATCCTCGAACTGCTCGGCCGGGAGTCGGTGTGGGAGCGGGAATGGCGTGATCGATACAAGCGCGGGTCAGACGCAGTGACCGGCAACGACGGTGTTGTCGACTTCGCCGACATCGTCCACGCCTTCAACACTGCACAGGACCTCGTCATATCCGGCCTGCCCGAACTCACTCAAGAGCGACTGGACGAGCCGGCTCCCTTCAGTCCCGCTAACGATCCGAACGAGACGATCGGTTCACTGCTCGCCGGCCTCGCCTTCCACGAGAGCTACCATTGTGGCCAGCTCGGCACGCTGCGGCGGCTGTTGGGCAAGGGCGGCGTCATCAAGTGAGGTTGCCGATGCGAATGCTGATCATCTCTCTGCTTCTGGCGACCGCCGCGATCGGCGGGACCGCGAAGGAGGATTCGACCGTGACCTACAACGAACTGAGCGAACAGGAGGCGCGGGTCATCCTGCACAAGGGCACCGAGCGTCCGTTCTCCGGCGAGTACGAAGCATTCGACGAGAAGGGCACCTTCATCTGCAAGCGCTGCAATGCGCCGCTCTACAAGTCAGACGACAAGTTCGACGCTCGGTGCGGGTGGCCTAGTTTCGATGATGAGATTCCCGGGGCTGTGCGGCGGGAGACGGATCGGGATGGACGCCGTACCGAAATACTATGCAAGAACTGCGGTGGGCATCTGGGGCATGTGTTTCTGGGGGAGGAATTCACGCGGAAGAATATTCGGCATTGTGTGAATTCGATCTCGTTGGGGTTCGTAACGAAGACTGAACCTCTCCCGCCCATCATCACCGAACCGAAGTAACCACAAACGATTACGGCCGTAAAAAACCCCGCCGCTGTCATCCGTGACGGCGGCGGGGTAGCT
>DAOVZQ010000307.1 GCA_030635025.1 bacterium | reverse complement strand
CATCGGCGCGGAAACAAGGTCGCCATCACGGGACAGTAGACGGTTAACGAAAACACGAAAACCCATGTCGGTCGGGATGCGACCGGCCGAGGCGTGGGGCTTGGCCAGCATCCCCTCGTCCTCGAGACGTCCCATAACCGTACGAACGGTGGCCGGCGACACGCGAGCGCCCAGACAGCGGGCCACCAGCGACGAACTGACGGGCTGGCCGGTATCGCTGTAAAGCCGCACGACCGCGTCCAAGATCGCGTCTCGTCTGTCTTCCTTGTGGGACATGCCCATCCTTGGTCCGGGTTTGAAAAAGACCCTACAAGTTAGTCGGTCGGTGCGGGGGGTGTCAACATGACGGCGCGGCAGCCAGCCGGGCCTCGATATCGTCGATTCTCAGCATTCCCCGGGCCGTCAGGGCGAGCCGCCCGTCGGTCACGCGCCAAAGACCGTCGGTCTCCCCTCTGGCCAACCACTCGGACGAAACGTCCAGGTCGGTCAGCGAAACGCCCTCCACGGTACGGAGGGGCAAGATCATACGCTCCAGGCGTCGCGCCTCGATTCCCAGTTTCTCGGACGACGATTCAGGAACCCGTCCGGCCTCCGCCTCGCGCATGTATGCGTCGGGATCGCCAAGATTGGCGTAGCGCCGCCCCCCCCAGAACCCATGGGCTCCGGGCCCCAGCCCCAGATAGGGCTCCCGCCGCCAGTAGGCCCCGTTGTGCCGCGAAGCCTGCCCGGGCCGGCAGAAATTGGAGACCTCGTACTGTTCGAAGCCCAGGGACGCCAGGGTCTCGACAGCCTCGAGGTAGGTGCGTTCGATCACGCTGTCCGGGTCGAGCCGCACACGCCCGGAGGCTACTTCGGCCGCCAGCGGGGTCCCCGCGTGAAGCTCCAGGATGTAGAACGAGATGTGCCCCACACCCAGATCTCGCGCTTCGGTGAACTCCTCGCGCAGGCGCTTCGCGTCGCAACCCGGCGCCAGAATCCAATCGGCCGAGACACGCGGGAAGATGCGTCCCGCCAGACGCAGGGCTGAGCGGGCGGTCTGCGGATCACAGGCCCGGCCCAGTCGTTCCAGCACCGCCGAATCGAGACTCTGTACACCCAGGCTCACGCGATTGACGCCTGCGTCGCGCCAGGTCCGGGCCAACGCTTCGCTCAGGCTTTCGGGATTGGCCTCGACCGTTACTTCCGCGTCCCGACTCCGGTTCAAACGTCCCCAGGTGCCGGCCAAGAGGTCGACAAACAGATCCGGTTCCAGAGTGGACGGCGTTCCCCCACCCACATAGCAGGTCGTCGTCGTACGGGCCTGCGGACCGCTGAGCAGGCCGCAGCGGCTGGCCCGCACTTCGAACTCGCGCCGCACGGCCGCCACGTAGCGCCGGCGAAATGCGGCGTCGTGCCGGTCGGTGCGGGTGAAATGGCAATAGGCACACAGAGAGGCGCAGAAGGGTACGTGCAGATAGAGTCCGCCTTCGCGCGGGGGCGTCGGGATCCGCCCCTTCGCACTCACTGGATCAGATCGCCCATGCGATTGATCCGGGGCAGGGTCTTGTCCTTGTCCCACGACCAGTAGATGAACAGGGCCTTGCCACGGACCAGGTCCACGTCCAGCGGTCCCCAATAGCGACTGTCGGCACTGTTGTACCGGTTGTCGCCCATCATGAAGATGGTGCCTTCGGGTACCACGAACGGCGCCCCGGTATCACGGGCATGGGCGCGGATGGCCTCCACGTGGGGCTGCATCTGCTGGGCCGACAGGATCGTGGTACCGTCGACGTGCTCCCGCAGGGGATCGAGATGGGGACGTATGATCTCGGCATCCAGCCCGGTCTCGACCGCCAGGGCCGCTTCCACGGCCTCCACGAAACGGCGCGGCGTCATGGAGCGTGTCCGCAGGGCTTCGGCGAGACCGTAGTCGCGGTTCATCACCTGGGAAGCGCGGGAGGGATCGTGGTTGGTGTGCGGCTTGATGCGCGAGCCGGCCGTACGCAGGGCCGTGTCGGCCTCGGGGTGGCGCAGATCGTCCTCGTACATCCTGTCGTTCACGTACACCTTGCCCGCACGCAGTTCCACCTTGTCGCCGGCCACCGCTACACAGCGCTTGATGTAGTCGAGATTGCGGTCCAGCGGATACTCGAAGACGATGATGTCGCCCTGGCGGGGCTCACGAATCGGCGGGAGCTTCAGGACGGGCAGGTTGTCGATGAGCGTCCAGTTGACCAGCGGAATGCGCAGCCGGGCCGGGGTTTTGGCCCCGTAGAGGAATTTGTTCACGAACAGAAAGTCGCCCACCAGGAGCGTCTTCTCCATCGATCCGGTCGGAATACGGAAAGCCTGGATCACGAACTGCCGGATCAGAAGGGCGATTATGATCGCCGAGCCGATGGGCTTGACGTAATCCACCCACAGCTTGCGTCTGAAGCTCTGCTGCAGACGCACCGATCCAACCTTGGGAGCTTCCGCCTTGCCTGTATTCATGAACCCTCTCCTCGGGTGTCAGCGTTCGACCTTCAGGACGGCCATGAAGGCTTCCTGGGGAATTTCCACGGCCCCAACGGACTTCATGCGTCGCTTGCCGGCCTTCTGCTTTTCGAGCAGCTTGCGCTTTCGCGAGATGTCGCCGCCGTAGCACTTGGCCGTCACGTTCTTGCGGAACGGCTTGACGGTGGTGCGCGCGACAACGCGCGTACCGATGGCCGCCTGGATCGCCACCTGGAACATCTGCCGCGGGATCAGCTCCTTGAGCTTACGGCAGAGTCCGACACCCCAGTCGTAGGCGCTCTCACGATGCACGATGCAGGCTAGGGCGTCCAGGGGATCGCCGTTGATCAGGATGTCCAGCCGGATCAGGTCGCCCACCCGATGCTCCGTGTATTCATAGTCCAGCGAGGCATAGCCCTTTGAGACCGACTTGAGCTTGTCGTAATAATCCACCACGAGCTCGCTCAGGGGTAGGTCGAATTCCAGGACAACCCGTTCGGTGTCGATGTACTCCATCTTCCGCTGGGTACCACGTCGGTCCAATGTGATCTTGATAACGGCGCCGATGTACTCCTTGGGCGTGATGACCGACGCCATCACGAAAGGCTCGCGCACTTCCGCGATCTCCGTGGGAGACGGCATGTGCGCGGGGTTCTCCACCCGCACGATCTCACCCCCCTGGGTGAGCACCTCATACTCCACGTTGGGCAGCGTCGCAATCAGGTTCAGGTCGTATTCGCGCTCGAGCCGCTCTTGTATGATTTCCATATGCAGCAGGCCCAGGAACCCGCAGCGGAATCCGAAGCCCAGCGCGGCACTCTTCTCGGACTCCCACGTGAGCGAGGCGTCGTTGAGCTGCAGCTTCTGCAGGGCGTCCTTGAGGTTGTCGTAGTCGTCGTTGTCGGTGGGATAAAAACCACTGAAGACCATGGGCTTGGCCTCCACGTACCCGGGCAGCGGCACGGTGCAGGGCGCTTCGGCCAGGGTGATCGTGTCACCCACGCGAATGTGGCGCACGTCCTTGGCACCGGTGGCGATATATCCCACCTCTCCCGCCGAAAGCCCGTTGCGGGGGACGCGTTCCAGTCGAAACCAGCCGATCTCCCCCACATCGTGCTCGCGCTCCTGCCGGATCAGGCGGATGCGTTGTCCCTTGTTGATCTTGCCCTGAACCATCCGGACATAGGCCACCGCGCCCACATAGGGATCGAAAATGGAATCGAAGATCATCCCCTGCGCGAGGCCCTTGGGATCCCCTTCTGGCGGGGGTACGAACTCGATCACCGCGGCTAGAAGATCCTCGACGCCCTGGCCGGTCTTGGCACTCACGCACATGACCTCTTCGGACGGACAGCCGAGCAGATCCGCGATCTCTTCGACGACTTCTTCGGTGCGGGCCGCCTGCAGATCGATCTTGTTGACCACGGGCATGATCACAAGATCGTGTTCCATGGCCAGGTAGAGATTGTTGATGGTCTGGGCCTGAACGCCTTGGACGGCGTCGACCACCAGCAGCGCGCCCTCGCAGGCGGCGAGACTGCGCGAAACTTCGTAGTGAAAATCCACGTGCCCCGGCGTGTCGATCAGATTCAGCACGTGTTCGGGGCCGCCCGGCGGCGTGTAGAGCATGCGGATCGGGTGACTCTTGATGGTGATGCCGCGCTCCTGCTCCAGTTCCATGGAGTCGAGCACCTGGGCCTTGAGGTCGCGACCGGTGAGCGTACCCGTCGACTCGAGCATACGATCGGCCAACGTCGACTTTCCATGGTCGATGTG
>DAOVZQ010000388.1 GCA_030635025.1 bacterium | reverse complement strand
GATTTCGGTCGAGTCCGGCTCAACGGATGCCAGCGCCCCGTCCACCTGCTCATGGCAGAACCCGCAGGCGTTTTCATGAGCCCAGTCGAGGTGACAGTTGATGCACTGTCGATGGTAGGCGCCCTTGAGTGCGGGTTGCCCGAGTGTAGCCTCGGTGGAGTTGGGTGCATGGCATTCCCGACAAGCGGGAATCGTGCCGGACTGCTCGGAGTAGTGATGGCAGTTCTCACATCCCCCGGTCATGTTCGACATCTCGGCATGCAGCTTGTGAGCGAAGACCACAGGCCGGTAGTAGTTGGCCAATTGGTCGATGATCACGATCTCGGGACCGTCGTTCACGCCGTGCTGGCTGTGGAAGTACCCCGCGTAGCGAGGACACTCCACGAGACAGGGCTCTTGGCGTGTAGGCTGATCGCACTTGTGGCAGGACGCACAGCTCTGGCATGTGTGAGAACCTGGTCGATGGAATTCGTCATCGGGATGTTGCTCATCGACGATCTGCACCTTGTCGGCGCCCAAGGCGACGAGGGCGGTCAACAGGAACACTGTCAGCAATACGAAGAGAACAGGCCAGACAAGTCGGTGACTAGGCATTCTCGTGACCTCCTTCTGCAGGCAGGATGGGGAAGATGAAGATCCAGGCCCGGTAGATCAGGACCAGCAGCGATACCAGACCAACGGTAACCAGGACTTCGGGAATGGCAGGAACGTAGGGGCCGTCGCTGAAGGGCGGTCGGTACCCGATGATGAAGACGTTGACACGGTTGAGTACGACTCCGAAGACCACCATGGCCGCGGCGGCGAATAGCCAGGCCGGACGCCGTCTGAACTTGTGGAACAGGAAGATACTCAACGGCATGAGGATCCCCACGATGATCTCGACCCAGAAGGTCGTGGCCTGGAGACTGGGCTCGAGCGCCAGCCGCCACGAGTCCCGGTTCACCATATCCACGACTTTCGCGCCCAGATAGATCGTCAGCAGGAAGGGTATGATCCTGCCCAACGGGGACAGGACGTTCATCTCCATGCTTCGCTTCAAGGAGCGGGATGCCAGCAGGGACTCGAAGATCGCCATCGACAGACCTACGGCGAATGCCGAAAGCAGGAAAAGCAGGGGCAGTACGGGTGTGTGCCACAGGGCGTGTAGCTTCGTAGGCGCGATCACCATCAAGGTGCCCAGGGAGGACTGGTGTGCGCAACTGAGGATGACGCCCATGATGATAAAGAAGGTTATAGTGCGCTTGAGTCCGGCATCGGCCCAGCGCAGAACGGTGTCCAGGGGCTTGTTCAGGGCGGACAGGAACCCGGGAAGATTCACGTGTCCGATGAAGCGCTCGCAGACGATGGGCAGGAACTCGATATACAACACCGTCAAATAGCAGCAGACGCAAATGCCCACTTCGAAAAGGGCCGAGTTGCCTTGCCACATCGAAGGCATCAATACGTGCCAGATGTTGTAGTAGCGTCCAAGGTCGACGCATACGCCCAAGGCTACGAAGGTGTATCCGAGCATGGCGGTCAGAAGGGCCGGCCGGACCACGTCGTGATACTTGTGCTGGTGAAGAACATGAGCGACGAAGGCAGTCGTGAACCCACCCGCCGCCAGCGCAACGCCAGTCGCCACGTCGATCCCGATCCACAAACCCCAGGGGTATTGATTGTCCAGGTTGGTGACAGCCCCGATTCCGAAAATGAACCGGACGGCCAGGGAGAGAAGGCCGAGCCCCGCCAAGACTATGAGCGCCCAGACTCCGGGTGTGAGAAAGGGAACTGCGGATCGTCCGGCCAACGGCAGGGCCTTGCCGTGAACAGCGTCCGCCGTTGGGGAGACAACTTGTGGTGCGGCAGCCCGGGGGAGGACTGCGCCGCTGGGAATCGCCTTACTCATTGGTGTCCTCCTCTGACGGGTCTTCCTTGTCTCCCATGGATTTGGCCAAAACGCTCACCAGACCGAAAAGCATCAGAGGCCCGGAAAATCCACGGAAGATCCCGTGCTGGATACCTTCGGTGATTTCAGCCGGACTGGTATCCGCCAATTCGGGCAGGTCCACCTTCTGGAAGTCACGATCCGCAAGCATCAGCCATGATGTGCCGCCACCCTCGTACTCACCGAAGACATGGGGCAGATAACGGTCGGGGTTCATTCGGATACGATCCCGGGCCAGGTCCAGAAGCTCGCTCCGCCGCCCGAACACCAGGGCTTCCCTGGGGCACATTTCAACGCATGCGGGAGGCTTACCCTCGGTCAGTGTACGGTCGGCGCACATGGTGCACTTCATCACCTTGGGCGTGAGCGCATTGTGATACTCGTAGGCCGGGATCTGGTACGGACAGGCCACCATGCAGTAGCGGCAGCCGATGCATTTCCAGGGATCGTACGTGACGGGACCCATCGGATTCTTCTCGAGAGCCCCGACGATACAGGCCGAAACACAGGCCGGGTGTTCGCAATGCAGGCACTGCACCTTTACGTCCAGGGGTGTGTCGGATCCGTTCGGAGGGTCGTAGCGATTGACGACCGTGAATTGGTTGATGTCGGGGCGCCTCATTTCCTGGAAGACCGATTGGTCGTCGCAGGATTCGAGAGAGCCGAAGGGGAGGTCGTTCTCTTGGGCGCAAGCCCATTCACACCTGCGGCAACCGATGCATTCCGTATAGTCGGTCAGGACCCCGAATCGATCGGGATCCAGTTCATGGTGTGATGCGGTTGCGGCTTGAACGCCGGTCAGAGTGACCGCCGCCGTTCCGCTGATCTTCAAAAATTCTCGACGACTGACCATGGTTTAATCCTTTCCTCCGATACCATCCGGTTGCATACGCAACCATCAGGCGGAGGGCTTGGGTTTTGCGGGTCGGGCGCAAGTACCACTGCCCGTCTTAACGACGCAGACATCTCCACACTTGCCTCCACACTGGAGGCAAATCAGTTCAGTGTTGTTCTCCTCGGCGAGGGTGTATTTTGTGATGCGCTTCAGAAAATCCAGGAGGACGATCTTTTCATCCTCAGAAAACTGATCCATCAACGGCGTCATCTTGTAGGCGGTGAGCCGATTGACTTCGTTCACGAACTTGCGGCCTTTGTCCTCGATCCTCACCTCGAGGCTCCGCCTGTCTCCCTCATGGGGTTGCCGCGATACGAGCTCCATGTGCTCTAGACGATCTACGTTCTTGCTGGCGGCGGCCGGACTGATATCCAGGATACGGGCCAATTCGCTGATGAGGAACTCACCGCTGGTTGCCAGAACCTTTAGGATGTAGCACTGATTCCGGGATAACGTATGATTACTGACCTGTTTACGTGTGTTGCGCTGACACACTTCGGTTATGACCTGTGCCGTGATGCGGATATTTTCGCGGAGGACCGAGTCCAGGTTTGACATCATTAACCTCACTAACAGTTAACCAAGTTAAGTAATAAGATGTTCAAAGGATTCTGGAGAATCAAGGAGTAAGTGATGATATCCGTTGGGACTTCGGAGCGTCTACCGAAACACGGGAATCAGTTTGAGT
>DAOVZQ010000104.1 GCA_030635025.1 bacterium | reverse complement strand
GGAAGGATGACCATGGGTCAGAAGACACATCCGATCGGATTTCGTCTGGGAATCGTGAAGGACTGGAACTCGACCTGGTTCACCGACAAGCACTTCGCTGACTGGTTGAACGAGGATATGCTCCTCAGGAAATACCTGATGGCGCGGGTGGGCAACGCGGGCGTGGAATCCGTCAAGATCAAGCGCTTCCGTGAAAAAGTGAACATCATCATCGCCACCAGTCGCCCCGGCGTCGTGATCGGTAAGAAGGGCGTCAAGGCTGATCAGCTGCGGGCCGAGTTGCAGAAGATGATCGGCAAGAACGTCAAGCTGGACGTTGAAGAGGTCAAAAAGCCCGAGCTGTCGGCGCCTCTGGTCGCCGAGCACGTGGCCGCGCAGCTGACCGGACGCGTGTCTTTCCGCCGCGCCATGAAGAAGGCCATCGCCACCGCCATGCGCATGGGCGCCCAGGGGATCAAGATCCGCTGCGCCGGCCGCTTGGGCGGGGCCGAGATGGCCCGCATCGAGAGTTACCACGACGGCAGCGTTCCTTTGCACACGCTGCGCGCCGACATCGACTACGGGACAACTACCGCCCGCACCACCTACGGCGCGATCGGCGTGAAGGTCTGGATCTGCAGAGGCGAAATCTTCCCCGCGGACTTCAAGGAGCAGCTGCGCTCCCAGGTTCACGAGGAGAGGGCGTAAGAAAATAGCCCAGCACGGCGACACGCCGGCGGGAGAGGATAACGAGTCATGTTGATGCCGAAGAGGACCAAATACCGCAAGACCCATAAGGGGCGCATGAGGGGCGTAGCGTTTCGCGGCTCCAGCGTGTCCTTTGGAGATTACGGTCTGCAGGCCATCGAGTGCGGATGGATTACGAGTCGTCAGATCGAAGCCGCTCGTATCGCCATCACGCGACGGATCAAGCGCATGGGCAAGGTCTGGATCCGGGTTTTCCCGGACAAGCCGATCACGTTGAAGCCGGCCGAGACCCGTATGGGCAAGGGCAAGGGCAACCCCGAGTACTGGGTCGCCGTCGTCAAGCCCGGCCGCATGCTCTACGAGATCAACGGCGTGACCCCCGATCTGGCCAAGGAAGCCTTCCGCCTGGGGGCGGCCAAGCTTCCCTTCAAGACGCGCGTTGTCAGCAGAGCTGGAGAGTGACCGAGATGAAGAAAGCCCACGATTACAGGGACATGTCCGTGGAAGAGCTGGAGACTCTCGTGACTGAGAAGTCCGAGGATCTGCTCAACATGCGCATGCAGTTGAAAATGCGCCGTCTGGACAATCCCTTGTCCGTTCGCAAGGCGCGACGTGAGTTGGCCGTCATTAAGACGGTCATGACCGAGAAGAAGTCAGGGCACTAACAGGGCCCGATATTCCCGCGGCGCAATCCGCGGGGTGGGAGACGAGAGATGACGCAGTCGGAGAGGAACCTGAGGGCCACGCGGATCGGAACCGTCGTGTCCGATAAAATGGACAAGACCGTGGTCGTGAAGATCGATCGCCGCTTTCCGCACCCCCTCTATAAGCGGATCATCAACCGCTCGATGAAGATCCAGGCCCACGACGAGGCCAATGAGTGCAATGCCGGCGATACCGTGAAGGTCATGGCAACGCGGCCATACTCCAAGTCAAAGCGCTGGCGAGTGGCCGAAATTCTAGAGCGCGCGAAGTAGCCAGGGAGACAAGGCAATGATTCAGGAATCCACATTGGTGAACATCGCGGATAACTCGGGGGCCAAGACCGCCAAGTGCATCCGCGTCCTTGGAGGCACGCGCAGGCGTTACGCCCGCGTTGGCGACATCATCGTATGTGCCGTCAAGAGTGCCATCCACAACGGCAACATCAAGAAGGGGACCGTGGTCAAGGCGGTCGTCGTCCGGACCCGTAAGGAGATCGGCCGCAAGGACGGCTCCTACATCCGCTTCGGCGAGAACTCGGCCGTCATCATCGGTGACGACAAGGAGCCCGTGGGCACGCGTATCTTCGGTCCCGTCGCCAGGGAACTGCGCGAAAAGAAGTTCATGAAGATCGTCTCGCTCGCGCCGGAGGTGCTGTGATGCACATCAAGAAGAAGGACAAGGTGCGGGTCATCTCTGGCAATCACAAGGGCATGGAGGGCGAAGTCCTGAAGGTCTTCCCCGACAATGGCCGCGTGATCGTCGAGAAGGTGAACCTGATCAAGCGCCATACGCGCCAGTCCAAACAGGCGCCGCAGGGAGGCATCATCGAGAAGGAAGCTTCCGTCGAGGCTTCCAACGTGATGCTGATCTGCCCCAAGTGTAACAAGGCCGCGCGTACCGGCATCGAGGTATTGAGTGACGGTTCGCGTGTGAGGACCTGCAAGCAGTGCGGCGAGATGCTCGCCAACTAGCCGGACAGGCAGGAGGATAGATATGTCGAAGCCGAGGATGAGGGAAATTTACGAGACCGATATCAGGTCGGCGTTGCTGGAGAAGTTCGGGTTCAAGAACCCGATGATGGTCCCCAGGCCAACCAAGGTCGTTCTCAACATGGGCATGGGCCGTGCCATCCAGAACCCGAAGACGCTGGAGAGCGCGCTGACGGAGCTGGAGGCCATCGCGGGGCAGAAGCCCGTGAAGACCAGGGCTCGCAAGTCGATCTCGAACTTCAAGTTGCGCGAGGGAATGCCCATCGGCGCACGCGTGACCCTGCGCGGTGAGCGCATGTGGGAGTTCATGGACCGGTTCATCAACTTCACCCTTCCCCGCATCCGTGACTTCCGGGGCGTCTCGGACCGGTTGAGCGGCAGCGGTGACTACACAATCGGTCTGAAGGATCAGTTGGTTTTTCCCGAGATCAACTACGACAAGGTGGATGAGCCCCGCGGCATGAACATCACCTTCGTGACGACCGCCAAGAACGACGAAGAGGGCCGGGAGCTGCTGAAGCAGCTGGGCATGCCCTTCCGGCGCTAGAGGAGGAATCGAATTGGCCAAGAAGTCGCTGATCGCCAAGGCCAACCGGCCGCCGAAGTACAAGGTGAGGGCGTACAACCGCTGTCGCCGTTGCGGACGGTCGAGGGCATACTACCGGAAGTTCGGCATTTGCCGCATTTGCTTCCGCGAACTGGCGCTGCAGGGAGATCTGCCCGGCGTCGTCAAGTCGAGCTGGTAACACGCTGCGAGGAGCTTGAGAAATGAGCATGACCGATCCCATCGCGGATATGCTGACGCGCATCCGGAACGCCATTCAGGCAAGCCACCGCAAGGTGGAGATGCCGGCGTCGAACACCAAGAAGGCGTTGGCCCATCTGCTCCAGGAGCAGGGCTATGTGGGCGCCGTTGAGGAGATCGACGACGGACCGCAGGGTGTGGTACGCATCACGCTGAAGTACTTCGAGCGTAACGGCAAGCAGGCCGGCGTCATCGAGGGCATTCAACGTGTGAGCAAGCCGGGCCGACGCATTTACGCAGACAAGAACAGCATTCCGAAGGTCCGTGGAGGCTACGGAATCGCGATTTTATCGACCAACCAGGGAATCATGACCGACCACCAGTGCCGTCGTAACGGTGTTGGCGGCGAGATTCTCTGCGAGGTCTGGTAACAGACGGGCAGGAGGAAGACCCATGTCCCGCATCGGACTCAAGCCTATCACCGTTCCTGACGGTGTGACCATAACGATCGAGGGTGAGACCTCGGTGGTAAAGGGCCCCAAGGGTGAAGTGCGTCAGCACGTCCCCGCAGGCCTGACCTATGAGCTGAAGGACGGCGCGTTCATCGTGAGCCGCCCCGACGAGAGCAAGAGCATGCGGGCCAAGCACGGCCTGGTGCGCTCTCTGATCGCCAACCAGGTAACGGGCGTGACCGAGGGCTTCATCAAGTCCCTCGAGATCATCGGTGTCGGTTACCGGGCCGCGGTCAAGGGGAAGGTTCTCGATCTGCAGCTGCAGTTCAGCCATCCGGTCGAGTATCCGATCCCCGAGGGTATCGAGATCGTCTGCCCCGAGCCGACGAAGATCGATGTCAAGGGTATCGACAAGCAGTTGGTGGGGCAGGTTGCGGCCGAAATCCGCGCCTACCGCAAGCCCGAGCCCTACAAGGGCAAGGGTATCCGCTATGTCGGCGAATACGTTGTCCGCAAGGCCGGCAAGGCTGCCGCCAAGTAAAGAGGTGACGCGCGATGAGAGATAGAGCGAAGAATAGGATCGATGCTCGCAAGAGGCGCCGGATCCACACGCGCAAGGTCGTGACCGGCACAGCCGTACGCCCGCGCCTGTCGGTCAGGCGGAGCCACAAGGCGATCTATGCGCAGATGATCGACGATGTGACCGGAAACACCCTGCTCGCAGCCGACAGTGTTCGGATCGACGGCGGGGACGTGCCCAAGGAGCTGAGTGGCAAGTGTGCTTCGGCCTACCAGGTCGGACGCCTGATCGCAGAGGCTGCCAAGGCCAAGGGAATCGACAGCGCAGTTTTCGACCGCAGCGGATACCTGTACCACGGGCGCGTTGCCGCGCTCGCCAAGGGTGCCCGTGACGGCGGTCTCAAGTTCTAGTAAGTCTGACCCAGGACCAGGAGCGAATCGATGACAGACACGCCGAATACTCCGGGACAGAATAACCCCCGGCCCGGTGGACCCGGACAGAACAGAGGCCCAGGTGGACGTGGCCCAGGTGGTCCCGGACAACGTAGAGGCCCCGGTGGCTTCGGAGGTCCCCGTAGGGGCGGCCCCGGTGGCCCCGGTGGACGTGGCCCCGGTGGACGTCCCGGTGGACGTGGCCGTGGAAACGACCGCGACATGCTGGACATGCAGGAGACCGTGATCACCATCAATCGCGTGGCGAAGGTGGTCAAGGGTGGACGCCGTTTCAGCTTCAACGCCATCGTCACTGTCGGTGACGGCAAGGGCAAGGTGGGCGTTTCGCTCGGCAAGGCCAACGAAATCGCCGATGCGATCCGCAAGGCGTCAGAGGCGGCCCGGGCGAACCAGGTCCAGGTGCCCATCATCAATGACACCATCCCGTACAGGGTTGTGGGCCGATACGGTGCGAGCCGCGTCATGCTCAAGCCTGCTGCGGCCGGTACCGGCGTCATCGCCGCCGGTGGCGTGCGCGCGATCCTGGAGGCGGCCGGTCTGAAGAACATTCTGACCAAGCAGCTCGGCTCCCGGAACCCGCACAATATCTGGAAGGCGACCATGGACGGCCTGAACCAGCTGCGTTCGGTCGACGAGATCGCCGCCAAGCGTGGGATCAGCGTTCCCGAGGTCTACGGGCTGCCCAAGCCCATGAAGAAGACCGAGGTTGCGCCAGAAGCCGCCGCGCCGGTCGAGGACGCGCCGGTCTCCGAGGATGCGCCGGTCACGGAAGCGCCGGTCTCCGAGGATGCGCCGGTCGATGTTAAGGAAGGCGAGAAAGATGACTAAGCTCAGAGTCACCCAGGTGCGCAGCGGTATCGGGCGCCCTGGAAAGCACAAGCGTGTGATCGCAGCCCTGGGGCTGCGCCATCATCAGATGACGGTCGAGCATGACGATACGCCGTCCATCCGCGGTATGCTGCACAAGGTGCGGCACTTGGTCCGCGTGGAAGAGGTGAAGTAGCGATGTTGAAGTTGAACAACATCGGCGCTCCCAAGGGCGCCAACAGGGACACCAAACGTCGCGGTCGCGGCCCCGGCTCCGGCCAGGGCAAGACGGGTGGACGCGGGCACAAGGGACAGAAGGCCCGTTCCGGCGGCGGTATCCCGCCCTGGTTCGAGGGTGGCCAAATGCCCTTGAACCGTCGCTTGCCCAAGCGCGGATTCACCAACATATTCCGCAAGACGTTCCAGCTCGTGAATCTGGAGCAGCTGAATCGTTTCGCGGAAGGTTTCGAGATCGACATCGCCGTCCTCGCGGACGCCGGCCTGGTGAAGTATGCCGATCGACCCGTCAAACTGCTGGGTCGCGGCGAACTCGAGACCAAGAACCTCAAGATCACGGTCGACAAGGCCAGTGCGAGCGCGATCAGCGCCGTGGAAGCGACGGGCGGCAGCGTTGTCGTCAAGGCCTGACAACCGATACCGGGGAATTCGTAACAAGGAAGCGGCGTCTTGAATATAACAGGCAGCTACCAGAACATGTTCAGGATCCCGGAACTGAAGCGCAGGCTTCTGTTCACGGCCATGATCCTGATCGTCTACCGCCTCGGTGGTCACATCACGACCCCCGGTGTCGACCTGGATGCCATCAAGCAGTTCTTCGAGGGCCAGTCCGGCACCTTGGTCGCCCTGTACGACATGTTCGCCGGGGGCAACCTGAGCCAGGCGACGATCTTCGCGTTGGGCATCATGCCCTATATCAGCGCCTCGATCATCTTTCAGCTGCTCCAGGCGGTCATTCCGTACTTCGAGAAGCTGGCCAAGGAAGGTGACGAGGGGCGCAAGAAAATCCAGCAGTACACCCGTTGGGGAACGTTGGGTCTGGCGTTGGTCCAGTCGTTCGGCGTGAGTTTCACGCTGGAGCGTCTCGGCGTTGTGCAGGATCCCGGCATCGGCTTCAAGCTGGTGACCATGCTCACATTGACCACGGGTACCATGTTCGTCATGTGGCTCGGCGAGCAGATCACCGAGCACGGCATCGGCAACGGCATCTCGCTGATCATCTTCACGGGGATCATCGCGCGGTACCCGACCGACCTGCTGAACACGTTCCAGTCCCTGCGGACCGGCCAGATGCACTGGCTGACCGGCATCATCGTGAGTGTTCTGATGATCGGCGTCATCGCGGGCATCATCGCCATCACGCAGGGTCAAAGGAAGATACCGGTCCAGTACGCCAAGAAGATCGTCGGACGCCGCGTCTACGGCGGCGCCAACACGCACATTCCGCTGCGCGTCAACACGGCGGGTGTGATTCCGATCATCTTCGCCCAGTCGATCATCATGTTCCCGGCGACCCTCGGCCCGTTCTTCGGCGAGAACGCCTTCATGGACGCGCTGACCCGGATGTTCCAGCCGCCGCACCTCGTGTACATCGTTTCGTACTCGGCGTTGATCATCCTGTTTACGTACTTCTACACCGCCGTGATCCTGAATCCGGTCGATCTGGCGGACAACATGAAGAAGAACAGCGGCTTTATCCCGGGCGTGCGGCCGGGCAAGAAGACCGCCGAATACATCGATCGCGTCCTGACGCGCGTCACGCTGCCGGGAGCGTTCTTCCTGGCGCTGATCGCGATCATGCCCGACCTGATGATCTACTATTTCAACGTGCCCTTCCAGTTCGGTGGCACGGGACTGTTGATCGTCGTTGGTGTGGGTCTGGATACGCTGCAGCAGATCGAATCGCACCTGGTCATGAGGCACTACGACGGCTTCATGTCCAAGGGACGCCTGCGCGCGCGCAGATGATTACGCGCCGGACGGCCAAGAGCCGGACGGCCTGACCCAAAGTCCACGGCGGCGTCACCGGATGCCGACCGGGGGGCGCAGAGGATGAGTCTTGACCTGGTCTCAGCGGATCAACCTGAAGACGCCGGCCCAGGTGGAGAAGATGGAAGCCAGCGCTCGCGTGTTGGCGGATGTCTTTCTGGCTCTGCGCGAGATGATCGGTCTTGGTGTAACGACGGTCGAGATCGACACGGTTGCGGAGGATTTGATTGTCGCGGCTGGCTGTATTCCTTCGTTTAAGGGATACAATGGTTTTCCGGCCACCTGCTGCATCTCGGTGAACGAGGAAGTCGTTCATGGGATACCGGGTGAGCGGATCCTGAAGCCGGGAGATATCGTCGGTGTGGATTGCGGCCTGATCAAGGACGGCTGGCATTCCGACTCGGCCGAGACCTTCGCCATCGGCGAGGTCACCGAGGAAACGGCGACCCTGATGCGAGTGACGCGGGAATGTCTCGACCTTGCCATTGGGCAGGT
>DAOVZQ010000466.1 GCA_030635025.1 bacterium | reverse complement strand
AGTGTAATCGATAGATATAATATAGCTCAGAAACACCCGTCGCGCAATGCTTAACTATTTATACTACAATATGTTACGTCGTATTGCGGGCATGATTTATGCGCCGCGACAGCCCCCCGGCCCAACAAGAACCAATCCCGCCATCTCATCAGCACAGTTCCAATCAACAGGTGTCCAGATCAAGAACGGCCGGCGCCTGTAACAGCGTCGGCCGCATCTTTCAATCCTGCCGGTCGTCTAGTGCCGACCTCAGTCGAACCCCACGTCCCGCCCGGCATTCTGCTCCTCCAGCCACTCCCGCAACGGCTGATAGTATTCGAGCATGGCCCGCGACGACAAAGGAGCCCCGGTGGCCTCCACCATCAACTCCCGCCAATCGCGAGTGGCGCCGGGCTTAAGAAGCTCCGCGAGATAGGCGCCCACTTCCGGCCGTTCGTAATAGGTCGCCGTCTGCGGGGTCTCGTGCAGGATCTCTCGGCAGATATGATCGTGCAGCTGGTGCAGGATGACGCTGCTCAGGGCGTAGTCGTAGTACTGGGCCGGGTCGTCGCTGATGTGGGTCTTCGTCGCCGGGTCGCACCAGTCCGCGCCGCGGGGCGACGGCGGTTCCACGCCCTGGAATTCGCCTACGTAACGCCACCAGCGGGTGTTCATCTCGTCCACAGCAAGGGGCTCCTCGTAGAAATCGTGCTCCCAGTGGGTCATGGTGCCGCAGGCGAAGGGCAGGAAGGTGACCGGGCCGAGCAGGGCTTGGTTGAGCAGCCACTGGATCTGGTCGATGTCTTCGCTTTCGTCCAGCAGTCCGATCATGCGCAGGTAGGACGTCTGGCTGGACACCAATTCGATCAGTGTGCCGACACCTTCATGGAAGGCGCGGTTGGCGCCGGTCCGAAGAACGAAAGGTACATCCGGGTTGCTGTACATCAGGTAGTAGTACACGTGACCCAACTCGTGGTGGGTGGTCTGCAGCCAGTCGAAGGTGGGCTCGACACTCATCAACGAGCGCACGTCTTGATCGAGATCGATATGCCAGGCCGAGGCGTGGGTGTTCTTCTTGCGCTCGCTGTCCGGGGCGAGGGCGTAGAGGTCACTCTTCTCCCAGAAACCCGTCGGCAACGCGGGGAAACCCATCGAGGTGTAATAACGTTCGGCCTGCGTGATGAGCCACTGCGGCGACTTGTCCGCGACCAGCGCGTCGAGGTCGATACCCTCGACGATGCCCGGCCAGGCCTGCGACCACTTGTTGCCGATCCAGTGGGCGGGCAGTTTGCGGGGAACCGGCACGTCCCAGCGCGCGGCCAACTCGTGCCGCACCCAGCAATGCAATTGACGGTACAGGGGCATGATGCCGACGAGGACCTTGTCCATCAGATCGATCATTTCCTGCGATGTCATGCCGTACTCGCTCACCTCCAGAGCGAAGAACGAACTGTGGCCCATGCTGGCCGCGGTTTCGTTACGCAGGTCGCGTAGCTCGACCAGACCGTCGCGCAGACTCGGCCCGATCGTCTTGCTCGATTCCCACCAGGCCAGGCGCGAGGCGAGGTCCGGCGAGTCCGACAGACCGACCGAGATTTCGTTGGAGCTGACGGTGCGCGTCGCGGCGCCGGGAAGATCCACGGTGAACTCGAAGCTGTAGAGCCGTTCGTTCTGGGCGGCCTCGGCTTCGATCAGGGCCGATGTCGTTTCGGGGATCGTGCCCGGGAATTTCGCAGCGTTGAGCAGGACGTATTCGAGTTGTTTGCGTTGCTTGAAACACAGATCGCCCTGTTTGAGATACTCCTGCGCCTGCAGGATGAGTTCCGCGTTGCCGAGCTTCTCGGCGAATTCCTTCTCGGCGGCGATGCGGGCGGCCGACGTGGCGTCGCCGATGGTTGTATTGGCATCCCAGCGCGCGCCTTCGGCCAGTTGCCAGAGGTCACGGTAGAGGACGTCATACTCAGCCAGGAAGACGTCCAGTTCATTGTCGTTGTTCTCGTTCAGGCAGCCGGTCAGTGCGGACAATACCAGGGCGACGAGAAGGATCGGGAGTAGGAGGCGCATGGGTCAGCTCCGGGAGAGAGAGTGTGTTGACCGGGGGAGACGAGCATAGGGATGGGCCGGGTCCGCGTCAATCGTGGCCTGGTGCGGGGAGGTCGTTATCCCGTCATCCAGACGCCGTACTTCAATCGCCAGGCTGCAGCCGGTGCGCCGACGATCAGGCCGAAGACGACCACCGCGATCAGGACTCTTACAGCTCCGATGCGCGCGCGGGACAGACTGTTGCTCATCAAGTCGGGATGGGCGCGGGCGATGCGGGTGGCCAGAAAGACGGCGAATCCGTCCAGGAAAATCACCAGCAAGGCTCCGAAGAGGGGATATCCGACCAGGCGGTGCCCGGTGAGGAAGAGGCACCACGGGCAATGGTGATGCAGCACGCCGTATTGGTAGGCGGAGAAGATCCGCACCAGGGCCACAGCGGCCAGGGGTGTCCATATCAGGGCGATTGAAGCCAACAGTGCGGAGGCGGCCCTGTGTCCTCGCCGCGTAATCGTCAGCCAGCTTGCCGTTCCCATAAGCATCACGCCCAGACCTATGACGAGCCGGGTCAGCAGACCGTCCGAAACACCCAGCGTAGCGGTCGCCTCGGATGTGGACGTCACCTGATCGAAGACCACAGAGCAGCAGTCGACCGGCGTGTGCACGTCCAGCGAGGCAAGGGCCGAGACGGTATCCAACGCCGCCACGACGGCCACCGGCGCCGCCAGCAACAGGAGTTTCGCTGTCTGGACGGTCAGAGGCGCGGTCGGAGCTGATCGGTCGAGACGGT
>DAOVZQ010000073.1 GCA_030635025.1 bacterium | reverse complement strand
TTCATTTGTGATACAATATCATAGTCAATTCGCGGGTGATTATTCACAAGACTTATTCATCACGGGGGGAAAGGTAATGAAGAAAGGCATCACGACTATTGTCCTACTGACGATTTTGGTCGCGACGGTCACAACGGCCGGCGTTCTCACAAGCGACACCAAGGATCGAACTCTGGACCGGCCCATGGTCAGATCAGATTCGAAGGGGCTCTTAGACTGCTCGGGGATGATCTCGGCCAACCTCGGCTTCTCTTACACCATGTCCAACGGTGTCGGGACCTCCAATGTGTCCAGCTGGGGAGACTGCTGGACCTACGACATGAGCGGACCCGAAGTGGTCTTCCACCTGTCGCTGCCTACGCCGGTTCTATGGCAGGTCACTCTGACTCAAGATGTGGCGGACGTGGACTTGTTGATTCTGGAAGGCACCTGCGACGAAGCCTTCTGCGTATACGCTACCGACAGCGGTGGCGTGTACACAACGGCGCCGCTGAGCGGTGAATTCTACTTTGTCGTGGACGGCTATAACGGGGCTGTTGGTTCCTTCACCATCGACTTCGAGGCAATGGTCCCTCCGCCGAGCGCCTGTGACGACTACGCGCAGGCTTTCCCGGGCGAGGACGGCGACCTGGTTCCCGGCGGCGATTACCCGATCTCGGGTGAGACGTGCTATTCAACCGACCACATCAACACACTGGCCTGTGGGGCCTATTCCGAAGCGGGTCTGGACGATTTCTATCAGATGACCCTGGCACCGGGCGCCGCGGTGACTTGCACGATAACCAACATCGCCGACGGGGCGCTCTGGATCCTCGACGCTTGCGACATGTTCGAGGACGCCAATTGTCTGGCCTATGCCGACGCCACGTTTACCGGCGAACCGGAGGTCGTCAACTACCAGAACAACACGGGAGCCGTCAAGAATGTGTGGCTGGTTGTGGACTCCTATGGATCCGGCAGTTGCGGAACCTACACCGGAGTCATCCAGCTGAACGGGGAGGCGGTGCCGAACCGGACCGTGAGCTGGGGAGCTCTCAAGACGCTGTATCAGTAGTCCGGTCGCGATCGATAACAGGGCCCCGGTCGGTATGACCGGGGCCCTGCTCCGTGAATATGTAGGCTGGTCTATCTCACGAACCCATCATCCTGGTCATCCCGTCGCATCGTCCGCAACCGCCCCAACATCGCCTTCACATCCTTGAATCCGCCGGCGCCCAACCAAACCGTTACGATCACCGCCAGCACAGCGTGAATCCCCACGAACATCTTCCAGAACCCATGCCACCAGTCGTCGCCGACGGGGCTGGTCAGATTGCGGATCGTCCCGAATACGAACACGGCGAACCAGCCCAGCGTCCAGGCGTAGGTCGCCAGATAGATCACCCGATCGCCGCTTGAAAACTCGCGCCCCATGCCCAGCATGCGCCAACCGCGGGCGGGCTCCGCGTTCCGACGGTCGTGATCATCCTCCACACGCCACCGGCCGCGATGCAGCAGCTTGTCCAGGTCCGGCGGCGTCTGCCGACTCAGCAGCGATCCCAGCACGTAGGCCAGCACGGCGCCGCCCATGCTGATCGCCGTCATCACCTGTCCGTTCAGCGGGAAGTCGTCGATCACCTGTTGCAGAGTGATTCCGGTCACCGCGATTCCGGATCCTACGCACAGGGCTGCCCAGGCGCCGGCCGTCGTGCCGCGCCGCCAGTACAATCCGCCCACGATCACCGCGCCTGCGCCGCCGGTGAAAATCGCCCCGGTGATCGCGAAGAACATGAAGATGTAGTCGGTCTGCGTGAACAGCAGCGAGAACAGGAAGATGAATACCGCCACGCCCAGGATCGACAAGCGCAACACCAGCAGGTGCTTCTCTGGGGAGAGGGGCGTCTTGCGGAAGGGCATCACCACGTCCTGGATGAAGATGCTGCCCCACGAATGGAGGTACGTGTCGTGGGTCGACACGAAGGCGGCCATCATCACCGCGGCGAAGGCGCCCATCAACCCCGCCGGCAGGATCTGCATCAGCACCAGGGGGATGCGCAGCTGGCTGGCGATCACGTTGGTCTCGGCGCCGGCCAGTCCGGCCTCGACGGTTGTGCGCACGGTCGCGAAGTCGGCGTGATGCATGACCGTGTAGGCGACCACCGGCACGAAGAACAGGGCCAAGAACTGGGGGAAGGTGCGCCAGATGCCCAGCGCAGCGCCCATCTTGGCCTCGTGGGCGTCGCGGGCCGAGGCGTTGTAGCCCTGGGTGCCCTGCCACGACAGCGGACCGTAGATCACGATCCCCACGCCGATCAGGAAGTACCAGAAGTTGAAGTCGGACACGTGGCTGGTTTTGAACGGGTTGATGAGACTGGCGTCCTGCGGGGCGGTGGCCAGCGCGGTGAAGATCTGGTCCCACGACACCTGCGTCATCAGGTACAGCACCAGCCACAGGAAGACCACGTTCACGAAAAAGCCCTGTATGAAGTCCGTGATGATGACCGTCACCTGTCCGCCCACGAAGACGAACACGAGCGACAAGCCGACCAGCAGGAACATGGTGACCGCGTAGGTGGGCAGGCCCAGCACCTGTTCGGGCAGTCCGCAGTAGTGGATGAAGAACCGCGCGCCCACCGACGGGAAAATGCCGAAGTTGATGATGCCGCTGATCCATGCCAGCAACCCAGCGAAGATCCTGAACCGGCGGGAGTATCGGCGCTCGAAGAACTCGGCCAGCGTGAGGCAGCGCGTTTCGCGGAAGCGGTACACGACCCAGCCTGAGACGGCGATCACCATCAGCACCACGCGCATCGACAGCTCCCACCATGCCATCGAAAAGCCGGCCACGTAGTTCATCTCGAGGTTGGCGACGATGGTGATGGCGCCCAGGCCGGCCAGACCCGTGGCGACGGTCAGCACGTAGCGGCCGGCGCTGCGGCCGGCGGCCAGGAAATCCGAAACGCCTTGCATGGCGCCGCGGCTCAGCCACAGACCGCCGAGCATGACCACCAGCATGGCGGCCATCAGGCTCCAGTCCAACGGGGTCAAGGTCATCGGTGTGGTTCCTTCGCTGTGGGGACATGTGGCACGCCGCAGCATACGCGCGGTTCTCATGTCGGCCAAGGGTGTTCATAAGGTGTGCATCCGGTCATGATGCAATAAAAAGCACTATTCGTGGGTCATTCATGATAAGATGCGACTCGACTAAGTTCATCGCCCACCGGTCATCGTAATCTCGCCCAATCATAAACTCGCCCGCACGACCAGCATGTCGCTTGCCTGGGACCGATCATAGGATCATTCCCGAGTGGAGTGTCTGCGTATCCGGAGGGAATGCGATGCGATTCACCATGATGCTGCTGTTCATCCTGACGTGTACCACCGCCGTGGCGCAGGACTGTATCATCGGCAACAGCGATGCCGTCGATGCCTACGACACGGGTTGGATCGAAGCTTCCGCGCGCTTTGCCCAACTCGTCGATCCCGTGTCCGGCGGGTGCGTTTGCAGCCCCGGCTTCTTGGTCGGCGAGGTTCACCTCTCACTGTACATGGATGTGGGCGCGAGTCTTCAGGTGCAGGCCCATCTGCTCGATTATATCGACGAGGCCGGCACGCTGTCACCGGGACCCATACTCGACTCCTCCGTGCCGGTGACCTTCGACGGCGCATCGGCTTTGGACCTGTACGAGATAGTGATTCCCTGCAATTTCGTGTGTGCCTTGCTGACCGAGAGCTACTTCTTGGCCGTGGAGTTCGTCGGGGTCAGCGGTTTCGTGGAAATGGCCTATACCGATGTCAACACGGGCGTGCCCATGAAGAGGGCGGCCGGTGGGCTCGGTTCTTCTTATACAGATGTTGGCGGGGGTTGGGTGGATATGGTCGAAGCGGGATTTCCTGGAGGGTTGCCGATCACGGCTACGGCCTCGTGTTGCGGCGACCCGATCATCGAGGGGATCGATACCTGGGGCGCCATCAAGCGCGTGTACAGGTAGCTAGTCGGTCCACCACAACCGGCCGGTCTGATCGATGGTCAGGTCGCGGTGGCCGGTGACGCGGATGGTGGCCGTGAAGGTATCGGCTCCGGCGTGGAGGGACGGCGGCCAGCCGATCCAGCTCGTGTCCAACTCGACGCGATCGAGGTCGAGCTTCAGGCGGGAGAGTGTGAACTCGCCGTTCGCGGCCCGGTAGTCCTGCTGGGCGTAGTAGACCTGTCTCAATGCCCAGCCCGCCCGCTCGACGCGGTCCGGTTCGACGGTCTGCGAGTCGACCGCAATGCCGAGATCCTTGAACTCCACCACGCCCCACATTTCGGGATAGTGCATGTTGATCAGGCCCTGGGGCGACCACACCCAGTTGTGTTCGGGCATCTCCAGCTTGGCGTACGCGCCGTCCTCGACCGCGACCGCCCATTCCACTCGCGAGAAGTTCACCCGCCAGCGGTCGCCGTCTACCGGCGGGCAGGCGACGCCGGCGCGCTCGGCCAGGGCGGTCCAGGGGATGGCCACTTCCACGGTCCAGCCGGTGTCGAGATCGCCGGGGCGATTCAGCGTGCCGTCGATCGTGACGGCGGTCAGCAACCCGTCGATGTCCCACTCGTGCACCGCCGGCCCGCCGTCGCGGTAGGGGCGTTCCAGGAACAGGTCCCACACCGTGTTCAGCGCGTTGACTTCCAATTCGAAGTAGTCGTGGGTGTCGCCGTCGGGGTCGATGAAGACCTCGAAGTCGTTGTCGTAGAAGATGATCGCGTCGCGCTCGGTGAGCGTGGCCCACACGTGGGGCTCGGTCATCTCGGCGGCGAAGTAGAAATAGTCGTCGTCCCAGAGCATGCGGACGGTGGTGCGCAGGGGCGGCGCCGGTTGCAGATCGCCCTCGATGTCCACGAACTCTTCCGACACGCGCGCCTTGTCCCAGGCCCACTCGTCCAGCACGCCGTCGATCTCCAGGGGATTGTTCGCGCGCAGGCAGAGGTAGCCGTTCGGAGCGAACTCGATCCGGGGGCGGGGCAGAGGGTCCGCAGCCGAGCTCGATACGGCGAGCAGAACGGTGACGAGAATAACGACGCGTAGCATGAGGTCACCCCTTGTGGACGAGTCGCTCGGCGACGGCGGGTTTACAGACCTCGAACCTTATATCCGTCAGTAGGTATCGTCGACATGGTTTTCGCCGTGGCACATCAGCGTGCAGCTGCCGTGTCGGTCGCCGAGATCGATGAATTCCAGCAGGCCGGAGCTTTCTTCCGGTGATGCGTAGGTCATATCGAAATTTATGAGGTGCGAATTCGCCGACGCATCGCCCTGGAGAGCGTTGACCCCGTGGGGATCGTGGCACGCGTTGCAGGAGATCTGTTCGTTGGAGACGTGACGGCGGTGCCATCTGAATGTGACGTTGAATAGGATACTGTCCCGGTCGTGACAGCGGTAACAGAGTGCGTAGGTTGTGGGGCTTTCCAACTGGCCTATGCCGGTTTCGTAGTTCCATCCCAGCAGATTCGGATAGATCGAACCGTGGGGGCCGGCCGGTCCGGAACCGCCGGCCGCCGGTCCTTCGTTGTTGGTGTGGCAATCGGTGCAGCCGATGATGCTCGAGGTCGTGTAGGGCGACAGCAGGCTCGGCACGTCGGGATTGACGCCGGCGACTTCCACCGGATGGAAGGACGGGTTGTCCGGGTCGAACTCCAGGCGGGTGTTGCCCTGGACGATCTGCCGCGGGGTCACCGGTTCCGGCAGTCCCGGGGCGTCCGCGTGGCACTTGTAGCAGACCTGGTATTCGTAGGGCGCGTCGTCGATGGGGTCGCCGTCGCCGTCCAGACCTCTCACGCCGGTCAATGCTCCGGGAACGTTCGGCGCGACGCCCGCCCCCGAGGTCGCCGCGTGGGGATTGTGGCAGTCGACGCATTCGACATGCGATGTGACGACCGGTATCGCCTCGCGCGGGTCGTGCACGCCGGTCGTCAGGCTGACCGGATGGTTGGACGCCTTGGCGAGTTCCGAATCGATGTCGGTCGTGGGCACGGTGCTGTTGTGGCAGAACAGGCACACGACTTCTTCCTGCTCGCTGGTCAGTATGCGGTCGGCTCCGTCGGCCGTATGCGGATCGTGGCAGTTGCGGCAGGCGTTCGGCTGGAACTGCTTCTCGCCGGACAGGCGTGTTTGTATCAGCGCGGCGCCCGTGTTGTGGGTCGCCGTGTCCCATTGGTCGGGGATGTGACAGGCCTCGCAGAGGGCGGCGTCGGTCGCGGGCAGCACCAGAAAATCACCGTAGGGATCGTCGTGGGGGTCGTGGCAGGCGGTGCATTGCAGCTCGCCGTCCGCGTCGAGGCGCACCTCGCCCGTCAGTGTCGCGGGATCGAGGAGCTCCCCGTCCTGGGCCGCCAATGTCGGTGTGTACGGGAACGAAATGGGATGGTCGTCGTGCAGGCCCACGCCCAGGTTCGACGCTCCGTCCGGCATGACGCTCACGCCGCCGGACATGGCGATGGGATCCGGCTCGCTGAGGACTGCGCCGAGGGCGATGGTGCCGTCGTGGCAACTCAGGCAAAGCCGCGAAGCGCCCGTGGGTTGGCCCGGCAAGGCGTCCATGGTGGTCGAGGTGTACGGCGTGTGGGCCGCGGCGGCATCGGCGCGGTTCCAGAGTTGGGCCGTCGGCGCGGCGTTGTGGGGCGTGTGGCAGAATACGCAGATACGGGTCTCGGTGAGGGATTTCACGTCGCCCGGACCGCTGACCGAGAGGTTGTGCCGGGTGGTCGCTACATCCGCGAGAGCAGCCGAGGACACCGCGAGAACCAGGGCCGTCGACCAGGCGCACACGTGTCTTTTCAGGGTCCGATTGGTCAGGCGGATCACGGTCGGTCCCCTTCGTTCAGGGCGACGCCCTGGAATAACTGCACGCGATGATTGTAGGCGTCGGCCACGTAGATCCGGTCCTGCCTGTCGATGGCGATGCCGGCGGGCATCCAGAACTCGCCGCGGCCGTGGCCCTGGCTTCCCACTGCGAGCAACAGACGACCGTCCCGGTCGAAGATCTGGAAGTGGTCTTGCAGGGCGTCGGTTACGAAGACCAGTCCGGCGCTGTTTACGGCCAGTCCGCGCGGTCGTGCGAAACAACCGGGAGTGTCGCCCTGGCAACCGAATTCGCCGCGGGGATCACCGGTCGGGTCCAGCGTCTGGATCCTGTAGTTCATGGCGTCGAGGACGTGGATCAAGCCGTCGTCGGTCACGCAGACGTCGACGGGGAAATTGAATTCACCCGGATCTGTACCTTGCCTGCCGACGGTTCCGATGCGGTGTCCATCGAGGCCGATGAACACCAGCCGGTGGGCGGCGGCGTCGGCCACTACGAGTCGATCATGCGAAGCGTCGTAAGCCAATCCGGCGGGACGTTCGAAGGGGCCTTCGCACGAGAAAACGCTATGCCCCTCGGCGTCGAACGCGATCACTCCCGCACTCGCGGCGTCGGAAACGAATACCAGACCGCCTGGGCAGGCTACCGCATCGACGGGGGATTGCAGACGGCCGTCCGAAGGAATCCGCGACCATGTAGAATCGGTCAGCGCGAATCGATGAACCCATCCGCCATCCGAATCGACGACCAGCAGGACATCGTTCCCGACCGCTAGGCCGTGAGGTCTCGAAAGAGTCGCGGGCGGAGCCTTGCCAGTGACCGTGCGCACCAGCTTCTTCAACCAGTTTCCGGGACGTGTGAAGGCGCTGTTATCACTGATATCACCAACGTAGTGCAGCCTTTCAGGGGCTGGCGGCGGCGGGTAGACGAGCGATGTCGCGTGCGCCGTCGCCAGCACGATCGTGATCAGGACCGTCACGATGGATGTGATATGCCTTCGCATCAGAAATCCCTCCGCACGCCCAGACGGAAGATCAGCCGTTCGTCTTCGATGTCGTTGCGGTCCGAGAGTTGATACGAGCCGCCGAGTTCGCACGTCAACGCCCTGAAGCGTCTTATGTAGCGAAGACTTGCTCCGCGCAGGTCTTGTCGGTCGTCGCCGCCGTCTCCGTCGCCGCGGTCCAGCCGGATCCACGCTTCCACTTTCAGGCTCGATCCCGATCCTGTCGCTCGCGAGGCGCGCGCGTGGAGTTGCGTGAATCGCTCGGTGCGGTCAGGATCGTCGGTTCGGGACCAGGTCCGGCTCGCACCCGCGGAGGTTCGCCACGATCGAAACGATGTGATGACGTAATCCGCACGCAGCCTGTCGGATCGGAAGTGCGTGGCCAGAAGCTCGTTGGTTTCGTACTCGTTTTCGACGGTCAAGCGACCGAGGAAGACGCGGGCGCCGAAGACATCGCGGACGCGGTCGTGGAGGGTGCCGTCGGGATCCCCGGAAACCAGAGTCTCGTCGCCGGACTGGTGCCGATACCACACCGACCAGAAGCGGTGTGCGTCGAATCCGACCAGGAGGGACTTGCCGACCGTGTCAGTCGTCGCATCGGGAGAAACGATATAGCGGTAGTCCACCCTGATCGCGGCGCCGTCGGCGATGTCGCCGTCCGGCCGCCTTGTGATCTGTACGTAGGGGCCGATGTCGGTCAACACGTAGTCGATGCTTTCCTGGTAGACCAGGAATCCGGTTTCGTCGGTTACTACGATGCTGTAGTCCACGACCCGCGGGTGGTCCAAGCGCGGGTCATCGCCGTCGAGCAGCACGTGCGACTCGTTCGCGGCGGCCCTTTCGCGGTCGGTCGCGGTCAAGTCCTCGCGTACGAGCGACCAACCCCAGCCGAGCGACAGGGTGCCGGCTCCGGTGCGGCGTCGGTAGTCGATGCGCAGGTCGGCTCCCTGTCTGCGCAACGCTCCGATCTCGGCGCCGGATCGCCGTGTGGTTTCGTCCAGCATGCGCAACGTGACCATCGACTCGAGGCTGCCGTACAGGGTGTGCCGCAGGGA
>DAOVZQ010000157.1 GCA_030635025.1 bacterium | reverse complement strand
TGGATGTCTGCACGTTGCCACCCGCCTGCAGCCAGAAATTATCCATGGCCAGCTTAAGGTTGGTCTGGTTTATCAGTTCATTGTACTCCTGCGAATTGGCAAGGTAGACCAGTGGACCAACCATGTTAGGTACACTGGCAACACGCGGGTAAGTATTGCGGAAAGGAAACAGGGAGAGGCCCCCTTCCTGGTTCGGATCTACCTGTATATGATACATTCCCTCAAGGGGAAGCATGTACTTCACCGTATCACTGTACGCGAATGCAAAAATGCTGTCAGGACGGAAATCAGGTTTGGGGGAACTGAGGTTGGTTACCGGGGGACGGGGCAATGGGAAATCATTCTTATAATACTTTATATAAACCGTATCCACACCCCGGCGGTTGTATTTCACATAGAAAATCTCATTGGAATGGAACACCTTATCGAACGAAGGATACCCGGTTGTTACCGAGACCACCTGGTAATTTTGAGCCGTATTCACACTGCTGCGGTCAACATGGATAAAGTTTGTGGTCCCTTTTCTCCTCAGCATGTCAGTAGTTACAACCTTTAGTATATACTTGCTACCTTCCCTTGTCATGAGAGGAAGGTTGGCCACAAATATGTTTTTCACCTCTGCCTTCCGGAGGGTGAAATCTGCAGTTGTACTATCTGCTACAAACTCACTTTCCCTTCCATCGATCAGTTCCTTCAATTCGTAGTGCACCCTCAGCCGACCCTGGTATGTTCCCTCGGGATTTGCCTGGTTGAATATTAGTTCAACAGGAAAAAGCTTAATATAAAGCCTTGAACGGGCAGCCGTTTCATGGTAAATATTGAATTCCGGATGCAGGGCCCGGCTGAATTCGAGGACAGGCACGATCGCGGTCCGCTCCGACATGCCGTGAAATAATCTGACTCTGGTGCCGAAGGTGTCGTGATTGTAACCCGCGCCGAAGTCCGGGCCGGAATCCGCCGAAAGTCCACGATAGGTTTGTACGATGTCCACAGCGGCGTCCATGTAGGTTCGTGGCCCCAATTCAAATCGACCGCCCAGACCAAAGGTCTGATCCATGGTCTCGTAATCAAGTGGACCATACAGGCCATGGTGCCAGTAGGTATCGTTCTCCCAGGTGAGTTGCCACTGCAGGCCGATTTGCACGGCGCCGAAGGATTTCCCCCAGGCCAACCGGATGACTTCGTCGGGATCGTCACCATAGAGGAACAACCCGCCGACACCCCATGAGGCTTCGCCCCCCAGTTCCGCGAGGATTGAGGCCGCCCGTCGGTTCAGGGCCCCACCGGACACTCCGGTCGCTCCGAATTCGAATAACGCCGTCCCGTCGTACGAAGCCAACGACCCATACCATCGCAACACGTTGTTCACGTCCTCGAAATAATCGTCGCCGCCGCCCATGCTCGCCACACGCGATGATGTGGCCAGAACCGGAGCGGCGAAGCAACAGACGGCGCAGATCAGCATCGCAATACGAAACACCTTCATGGGTTCCTCTTTTCTCAATAGGGGGCCGTGTCGTAGAGACGGTAATCGCCCAGACCATAGGCGTCATAAAAACGGAAGAGCAAGCCGAGTTCGCGGTAGGTCCAGATCTGCCAGGTCCCGGGATAGGACATGTCGGGACCATGGTTTTCGATGCGATCCGGAGCGCCGTTCTGGATGTAGACTCGTCCCTGATCGCATAACGCCCCGCGGCCGAATTGACCGAAGCGCTCGTCCGCTTCGACGATCCGCAGGAGATGGTCGTGTTCGGTGGGACGGGTCCCCGGTATCCGCGAGTCCCAGACTTCGCGCCAGGCCGATCGCCGCCCGGCCGGCGATGTGTTCGTCATAACACGTCGCGTGTCGGAGTCGGCAATGGCTTCGAGCCACCCGACATGGCGTTGCCAGGCCGCCTCGTCGTCCCAGGGTATGGACAGGTTGATGAAATTGCGGCCCGGCGTCAGGTCGAGCGCCGCACCGTCGGCCGCCGCGATGCGGGCCGTCATCACGAGGGCCCCAAAGGGCAGAGCCGAGGCGGCGATCGAGTGTCGTCGGATCAAGGTGTCGCCGTCAGCCGAACTCAGGCGCATGGACTTCAGTATCCGCTCCTGATCCTGGCTGTTGCGCACCAGCACGATCAGATCCGCCGTCGTCGAGCCGTCCCGGGGGTCGGGATGTGCGGACAGGGACAACACCACGGCGACCGTGTCGGTCTCTCCCCCGACGATCCGATCCCGTCCGGTTGCGCCGTCGAGATTCCAGGAAAAACCGGTGAAGTGGAAGGGGACGCTGCTGGCTGCACCGGGATCGTAGCGAAGATCCTTTTCCCAACTGCGACTGGTCCCCACAACGATGGCTTTAAGTTTCAGGACCACCGGAGCGGATCCGGGGACCGTCACGTCCACGGCGCAACGTACGATTTCGTCCGTACGCGTGGTCTCGTAATCGGGCGCCGTCACGCGGACCGCGGCGAAACCGCCGCCGATCCGGTCGCCGTCCGATTCCGCCACCACGGAAACCTGCAGTGTCGAAGCGAACACGTCGCCTTCGCGCCTGAATACCAAATGCCGATGAGGGACCGAGACATGCACCACCGCGGTCACGACGCCGTCGGACTCGAAACGCGTGGCCACCGTGGCGTCCAGGCTGAGCCGGTCGACATGCCGGGGTTGGGCCTGTGCACTCGAGGCCAGAACGACAAGCCCGGTCAGGAGAACCAGACCGGGCATACGGATGCGATGGAAAATTTCAAACAGCGAGATTGCAGGGTTGGTCGCTCTCAATGCGGCCGTCCTTCAGGCGGATGATACGCCGGGTGTGCGCGGCGATGTCTTCTTCATGGGTCACGACCAGGATCGTGTGCCCGTCCCCGTGGAGCGCATCGATCACGCTCATGATCTCTTCGCTGGTCGTGGAGTCCAGATTACCAGTCGGCTCGTCGGCCAGCAACAACGATGGTTGCCCCACCAGGGCGCGGGCGATGGCCACCCGCTGACGCTGACCACCGCTCATCTCGTTGGGGCGATGCGTAGCTCGGTCCGTGAGACTGACCTGTTCCATGGCCTCCGCCACGCGACGACGGCGTTCGGCGGGCCCGATACCGCCGTAGATCAGGGGCAACTCAACGTTCTGGGACGCGCTGAGACGAGGCAGCAGGTTGAAGGTCTGAAAGACGAATCCTATCTCCCGATTGCGAATACCCGCCAATTCGTCATCGTTCAGACTGGCCACTTCCTGGCCGTTCAGACTGTAGTGCCCCTCGCTAGGCGTGTCCAGACAGCCCACGAGATTCATGAGCGTCGACTTGCCCGAGCCGCTGGCCCCCATGATCGACACGTACTCGCCGCGGTGAATCGTGAGCGTCACATCGTCCACGGCGCGCACCACTTCGTTACCCACGTGGTAGATCTTGGAGAGATTGGTGATCTCGATAAGGACGTCTCCGGTCACATCGCTCATTATTCCCCCAAGCCGTCCAGAGCACGGCCGACCGAGCGGTCGAGCTGGAGCGTAGCGATCAGGTAGTCGCACAGGCCCTGGACCTCGTCGCTCAGGGCGGTGGCCACGTTCACCTGTGCGGTGATCTGCTCGAGCATGGTGCCGGCCCCGACCTTGAAGCGCTCCTGGGCCAGACGCAGTTCCTCGTTGGCGTTGGCGATGGTTTCGCGGCTCAGGGTCAGGCGCTCGCGCGCCTCCACCTTGCTGTTGAAGAGGCGTCGCACCTCGAGTTGGGCATCGAGCTGGGCCTGATCGAGATTATATTCGGCTATGCGCTGCTGGACCTTGGCTCGGGATCGCCCCGACAGGGTCTGGAAGCGATCGAAGATATTCCAATCAACGGAATAACCCCAACTCGCGGAACCGCTCTCGTTACCACCGAACTGGTAACGCGTCTCGCTCGTGTAGCGCGAGTAGCGCCCAAAGAGACGCAGCGACGGCAACAAACCCGAAGTGGCGGAGGTCACGTCGCCTTCACGGGCCTCGACCGTATAGGCACGGCTCTGCAGGTCGGCGCGCTGGGTGATTGCCTCGTCAAAGAGAGATTCAAGATCCTCGACCGTGAAGTCCGCCTCCAGCAGGGACCGATCCACGTCGAAGCGACGGGCCAGGGGGCGGTTCATGGCGTGGGCCAGGTCGGCGAACGCCTGCTCCTCGCCGTTGCGGGCGCGGATCACTTCCAGGCGTGTCTGCCCCAGGCGCACCTGGGCCTGAAGCACATCACTGCGGGCGGCGCTGCCTATGCGATGGTACGTCTCGGCCTTGTCGAACTCACGCTGGGCGAGATCCTGCGACTGGGTCGACACCTCCAGGAGACGCTCGTTGCGCAGAAGGTTGATGTACGCCTGAGCGACGGTTTCTATCACCTGTTGCCGCGTGTAGGCCTGGTCGGCCTGAGCCGCTCGCAGGGTATTCTTGGCGGACTTCAGATCACCGAAGTTCCGGAACCCCCTGAAGATGTAGAAATCGCTGCTCGCCGAGTAGTCCTTGTATTTGGAGATTTCGGTTATGTCGCCGACGATACCCGTAAAGGGATTGAGATAGTCGTAGTCCGTACGTTCGCTCTTCTGCCAGGTGCGCGACAGGCTCAGCCCGGGCAGCCAGTTGCCGTAGGCCAGTCGCACCCCGTGCCCGGCGGAAAGTTGGTTCTGATCGGCGATGGCCAGTGACCGGCTGCCGTCGAGTGCAATGCCAATGCACTGGGAAAGATCGTAAACCGGCATGTCTCCTGACGAGTCGGCCAGCGAGGTGCCGGCGCCGATCATCAGGGCGACAAACACAACCGACATCAGAACCCGTGATCCGATACGAGCTTCTTGCAAGCGAACCATGCCTCGACTCCTTGTAGATAGTTGACGCCAGGGCAGCGTGTACGACCGCATTGTATTCAAGGTCCACGCTCGTGCCAAACGCTAATCTCCGTTAGATCCTGCGGGACGTCCGTGGCGACCTCGGCCCGGATGTCCCGCCTGGTATAGACGCACAAGAAAGGGCGGGGTTGCATCCCCGCCCTCAAATAGAACTCTTGCGTGATCGCAGCGATCAGTTGAGCGTAAAGGCGAAGGGGATCGCCATCCAGGCCTTGACCCGAATGCCGCGCTGCATGCCCGGTTTGAACTTGCACCGCTTCGCGGCCTTGACGGCCTCTCGGTCGAGGGTCGGATGGACGGACCTGATGACCACGGCCTGCAGCACCGAGCCGTCCGTTCCCACTTGAACCTTGACCAGGACCGTACCCTCGAGATGGGAGGCTCTGGCGATCTCCGGGTATTCGGGCTGTGAGAAACTCAACAGGACGGGCTTGTCCTGGGAAACCTCGAAACCGAGATCGTCGCCGAAATTCCCCATGTCGAAATCGAGGATCTCATCGTTGTCCATCAGGGAATCCGCCACGTCCACATCCTCGTCCGCCATCTCGTCGGGAACCGCTTCGATGGCGACCTGGGGCTTGGGCGTCTCCTTGGGAACGTCGGGGATGTCGATCTGGTCGGGAATATCGACAAACTCCATCTCATCCTCGTAGATCCTGTACGGTTTCGGCTTGTACTTGGGTGAGAACAGGAAGAACAGTATCGTGAAGATCAGAGCGCCCAGCATCGCCCAACGCATGTACTTGTTGTACTGCGCCTTGAATAGGTCGTTGGCCGAGGTGGCTCTGTAAGTCGCCGTCGTCATCCTTACCTGCCTAGAAAGCTACGCCGGGTAGTTCTATGTCCGTATTGAAGAAGACCTTGATCGCGTTGGCCTCCTTCAGCCCCTCCATCACGTCGCTGACCACGCCGTACGGCGTGTGCTTGTCGGTCTTGAAAGCGACGATCAGGAACGGGTTCGATGCAACCTTGCGCGACATGAGGGCCGTCACCTGGTCGGGACTCACGATCATGTCGTCGATGGAGACCTTCCCCTGGGCGTTGATGTAGATGTTGCTGATCAGGTCCTGGATGCCCTCTTCGCCGGCTTCGGCTCGGGGCAGCTTCACGACCAGCCCGGTCTCCTCGGTGAACACCACGGTCACCATGAAGAAGACCAGCAGCAGGAAGGCGATGTCGCCCATGGAGGAAGTCGGGATGTAGGTTTCCTTCTTGGTCGTACGTTCGAACGCCATGTCGCTTCCTCCTTCCTAGGATCCGGTGGTCTTGAGAGTGAATTTCCTCGCACCCGACATCTTGACCTCGTCCAGGCACGCGATCATCCACCCGTAATCCGCGTCGGGATGGGTCTCCAGGATGACCACGGTCTTATCGTTCTCGAGTATCCGTTGCCGGACTATTTCCTGGATGTCCTCAAGCCTGATGGACGCATCGTCCAGGGTAAGCGCACCGTTCGAGTGCACACGAATCGTCGCCACGTTGCTCTGCTTGATGTTGACCTGTGTCTGCTCGGTCTTCTTGCCGGGCAGCACCAGGGAGATTCCGATCTCATCCTGCTTCATCGGCATCACGATGAAGAAGATCAGCAGCAGGAAGGCGACGTCGCTGGT
>DAOVZQ010000167.1 GCA_030635025.1 bacterium | reverse complement strand
TGCACCTCGGGATATGTCGAGAAATTCAATCAACCGAACAACCAAACACTCTACATAACTCCATCCCCCACACCCAGCTAAAAGACGAAAGGAACCCACAGAGGAACCCACAGCCGTTTTTGACAAAAAAAGAGGCTACGGGAATCCCGTAACCTCTTTATTCACTTGGTACGCCGCCAGGGAATCGAACCCCGAACCTACTGATTAAGAGTCAGTTGCTCTGCCAATTGAGCTAGCGGCGCACCTATATTCCATTTTGATCCAACCGGGACGGATGCTATCCTCCCCCGTCGGGCACCGAAACCTAGCAACGACCTTCCCCTTTGTCAAGGCGCTCACAGCCCAATCCGGCGCCCTACGCCAGAAAGACTCCCCATGCTCGACCTGCCCGATCGCAAGAAGCGCGCACGCAACGTAACCCGCATCCTGCGCAAGGAATTCCCGGACGCCCGTTGCTCCCTGGATCACGCCGACGCCTTCCAGCTCCTGATCGCCACGGTGCTCAGCGCCCAGTGCACCGACGTGCGCGTCAACCTGGTCACGCCCGACCTCTTCGCGGCCTATCCCGCACCCGCCGATTTCGCCGAAGCCACGCAGGAGGAGATCGAGGAAGCCATCCGCTCCACGGGCTTCTTCCGCCAAAAGGCCAAGTCGATCCGCGACGCCTGCACCGACATCGTCACCAAGCACGGCGGCGATCTGCCGCGCACCATGCCCGAGCTCATCAAGCTCGCGGGGGTGGGCCGCAAGACCGCCAACTGTGTCCTCGGCGTGGCCTTTGACGATCCCGACGGCGTGGTCGTCGACACACACGTGGGCCGCATCGCCGGCAAGCTGGGCCTCACCGAACACGGGCCCAAGGAAGCCGTCAAGATCGAGCGGGACCTGAACGAGTGCGTGCCCAAGAAGAACTGGGTCGTCCTCTCCCATCTGCTCATCGACCACGGCCGCAAGACATGCCGGGCGCGCACCCCGCTTTGCGACGCCTGCCCCCTATTCCCTCATTGCGAAATCCGAGCCTGATCCCATGAACAAACTCTTTCGCCTCGCCTGGTTTCCCCTGGCGTTTCAGATACTGTCGTTGGCGGTCTTCGTCCTATTGATCATCGGCGGCCTGCTGGCCGACACCAGCGACATGGCCTTCGCCAAGATCCTGCGCAACACGAATCTCGCGAACCTCATGGTCTGGTCCTACTGGTGGCCCCTGATCATCCTGGCGTCTCCCCTGCTGGGCCGCATCTGGTGCATGGTCTGTCCGGTGGAACTGGTCACCTCGCTGGCCGCCATGATCGGACTCAAGCGCAAGCCGCCCGCAATCCTCTATTCGGGCTGGGTGATGACCGGCTTCTACGTCCTGATCCTCTTCGTCGGGATCCACACGCTGTCGATCCATCGCGTGCCGTATCGCATGGCCGTCTACATGCTCGTCCTCTTCGCGACGGCGATGGTCACGGGCCTGCTGTATTCGCGAAACGCGTTCTGCGCCCACGTCTGCCCGGTGGGACACCTGCTCGGACTCTATGCCCGACTGGCGCCGTTCGGCTGGGGCGTGCACGACAAGGCGCTCTGCAAGACGTGCGATGACAAGTCCTGCATCGCCAAGCAAACCGCCTACGACTTCCAGAGCCGCAGCTGCGGTGTCGGACTGGCACCATCGGTGATGCACGACCGCAGCGCCTGCATCCTCTGCGGTCACTGCCTCAAGGCTTGTGACCGTTACGATCCCGGCGTCACCGGACGTCCCAACCCGGGCTGGTTCCGCCGCCCCTGGTTCAAGGACCTGCTCGACCTCAAGCCCATGACCCCGGCGCAGGCGGCCTTCTGCCTCGTCGTATCCGGATTCGTCGTCTACGAGATCTTCACCGAATGGTCGGTGACCAAGGAACTGCTGATGTGGGGGCCGACACAGGCGGCGCTCGCCCTGGGCCTGTCCGGACTATGGAGCTTCGGCCTGCTCAAGTCGGTCATGCTCTTCGTTCTGTTGCCGACGGTGTTCTGGATGCTGCCGTACGGGCTCTTCCGTCTGGCTGGAGGACGCCTGCCCGTAGACGACTACCTGCTGCGGTTCGGAGTCGCGTTCATTCCCGTCATGGCGGCCGCGCACATCGTCAAGTCCCTGCTCAAGATGACCTCGCGACTGCCCTACTGGGAGTATGTCGTAACCGATCCCCTGGGGATCGAGACGACGCGGGGTCTCATCGACAAGACCCTCCAACTCACACCGCCGCCGACCTGGATCGGAACGGCGATCACGATAATCGCGCCGGTCCTGATGATCGCCGCGATTATCCTGAGCATAAGGGTGACGCGACGGCTGATAACGGCACACGTACCCACGACGAGCGGACGAGCCGTGCTGCTGCAGTTGATTCCGATTCTGTACGGGGGGGCGTTCACCGTCATGCTGATCGTCTGGCGGTTCCGACTTATCGCAGCATGACGGCCTTCGAAACGAGCGTCGATTCGCCTACGACCAGTCGCATGAAATAGGTGCCTGAAGACGCGACTGTCCCGGCCTCATCCCGCCCGTCCCACACGATATGATGCCCGCCGGCCGGCAGGACCGAATCGATGAGCGTCGCCACACGCCGGCCTCGGGTGTCGTGAACGGTCAGGCTGACCGCACCGGGGCTCGCCAGGATGAAGGGCACGGTCACGCGTGGGTTGAAGGGGTTCGGGTAGGGGTCGTTCAGGATCGTCACCGCGGGGGGCGACAGGTCCAGGGTGGTCTCGCCGACCAGGGACCATCTTTCCCCGTTGTTGACGGCAAGCTCGTAGGTGACACGACCGATCGGCGCCGCGGCGTCGCGGGCCGAGAACTCACCGGAGCCGTTGCCGCCGACATCGATCATCCAGGTCCGCCCCTCCCCTTTTCCGGTCAGACGGAAATCCGCGACCGCCGCCCGTTCCGCGCGCCATCCCAAGGTCACGATTCCGTTGGATTCCACGGCCGTGAAGCCCGCGACCGTCACCGGGGTCGGCACGGCATACAGGGGCATTGTCCAGAACCCGCCCGCGTCGAGCATCACGCCGTATTGATCGGTCAAGGCCACATCGACCGCGGTTCCGGCCGCGTATGAACCCGCGATATGCGCCATGTCGGGGTTGGTGACGTCGATCACGGTCAGGTCGCCGCCCGCCGCATAGATCACATCACCATGCCTCGCCAGGCCGGTAGCCGGGGCCGGCAGATCGACGGTGGCGCGGAATGTCAGGAATTCGCCGGACACGAGTTCAAGCATCATGTAGGCGCCGTCGGGGCGCAGGGCGTGCACGAAATCCCCTTCGGCGTCGACGGACGTGAAGAGGATGTTCGTGCCGTAGCTCTCAACAACCCCGATATCCGTGGGATCGGTAACATCCAGCCATTCCAGACTGGCGAGGCTGCCGGCGTCGCCCACCAGGCACAAGGTGCTTCCGTCGAGATCCATGGCGGTGGTGGCGTAAGGGAGCAGGAAGGTGCCCGCGAATATGGGCGTCGACGGGGACGCGACATAATCGATCAGCAGATGGTCGTCGATACCGGCGTTGGTCCCTCGAACCCCGGTCAACAGGTAGGGCGGCACCCAGACCACCGCGGTCGGAGCGCCGAAGACGGTGATCTCGGACAGGGTGGTCGGCACTGTGGGATCGCTCACGTCGATCAGCTGCACCGAGCCGCGGTTGGTGCGGATGTGGTACCAGGCCACGGCCGCCACGTCGCCGTAGCGGGCAATGGCCGACGGCACGCCGGTCAGTTCCAGCTCGCCCGCGTCGACCGGAGCGTACGGGTCGCTCACGTCGACCGTCCAGAACCAGCCGCCGGGATTGTTGTTCGGGGCGGTGTCGTCGGATACGACCAGGGCCAGACCGTCCTGCACGGACACGCGGACGGCGGCGCCGCGATCGACCGGCATGTCCCAGCGACCCATGGGCGCGGGTGTCCAGTCGGCAATGGCGGCGCCGGCGGTCAGCAGGCTGCAGATCAGGATGGCGATGCGCATGTCGTCTCCGGTTGAAGAGGCCTCAATTCAGTATACGACAGAAGATGACAAACAAACAGCGGGGCGCCCGCTATGGGCGCCCCGCCGTGTGTGATGCGCGCCGTCGTCTAGAACGGCAGATCGTCGTCGTCGGCGCCGGGCATGGGCGCCTCGGGGAACGGATCGTTGCCGCCGCTCTGGGCCTGGTTGGCCTTACTGGCGGGCTGCTGCTGTTGCTGCTGCTGTTGCTGCTGAGGCTGGGACTGACCTTGGGACTCGCGCTGCGGACCGTCGCCGGGACGTCCGAGCATCTGCATGTCGCGCGCGACGATCTCGGTCGTGTAGCGCTTCTGGCCGTTCTGGTCCTCCCACTCGCGGGTCTGCAGGCGGCCTTCGATGTACACCTGCTTGCCCTTGTGCAGGTACTTTTCGCAGATCTCGGCCAGACGGGCCCAGGCCACGATGCGGTGCCACTCGGTGCGCTCCTGGCGCTCGCCGTTCTTGTCGGTCCACTGGTCGGTGGTCGCCACGCTGAACGTCGCCACGGGCGTGTTGCTCTGTGTGTAGCGAATCTCCGGATCCCGTCCCAGATTCCCCACGATGATCGCCTTGTTGATACTGGCCATGATCTTCCTCCTGTTGTCGCGACCGGGCGGCCGCTCGTGTCCATTAGCTCCAAGGCGAGAGGATGGATGGAGTCCATCCCTCAAAGACGAACGGCCCCACAAGAGGGGCCGCGCCGTCCATCAATCGGAGCGCATCGCGTCTCCGATCGGCGCCGGACCGCGCGGGTCCGGGGATTGTCTGGGGTGGATGATGGGATTCGAACCCACGACCACCTGGACCACAACCAGGGGCTCTGCCAACTGAGCTACACCCACCACCGATTCGATACTGTCTGGCGCGCCTGGCAGGATTCGAACCTGCGACCGCCGGATTAGAAGTCCGGTGCTCTATCCAACTGAGCTACAGGCGCGTCGAGCATGGTGCGCCCGCGCTCAAGGGCGCGGACGGGAATAATGGGCCACGTCCGCGAACGTGTCAAGACAACGCCATGAACTTGCTGGAAATTGGTCGGGGCGAGAGGATTCGAACCTCCGACCCCCTGCTCCCAAAGCAGGTGCGCTACCGGGCTGCGCCACGCCCCGACCGGACTTCCGCCGACGGCCGGCGGGACAGTCTCCATCCCCTCGGCCTCGGTACTCACGGCACGCCTTGAGCAATAGCCGCTCCCACAAACGCCGTCGACCGGCGCCGGGGTAAAATACATGTCTACCGACGCTTACGCCAGGCCCATGGATAACAGCCGACTCCCCGGCTGTCAATCCGGGTTCACTCTCCGGGGCGATAGGCGCCCCGGGCGGCGTCGAGCAGCCTGCGCAGGGCCGTCCCGCGGTGGCTGATGGCGTTCTTTTCGTCGGGCGACATCTCCGCCAGGGTTCGTTCGCCGCTCAGGGGGCGAAAGACGGGATCGTAGCCAAAACCACGGCTGCCCCGGGGTACGCGGCCGACCTCTCCGAGAAGCTGTCCCACCGCCGACAGTTCGCACCAGACCGCCTCGTTCAATGCGTGTCCCGGCGCGTCGGCGGGCAGGCCCGTGGGCGTGATCCGCGTGGGCTCGGTCTTGTCGTCGGGACCCGTCGCGGTCCAGATTCGGGAGTCGGGCAGACGCATGTCCGCGGGATCGGCGTCGTCTGGACGCCGGCCGTGACGCACCGACTCGGTCAGTCGTTCCCAGATACCGGTCAGGCGCGCCGTATCGACGCCCGGCGCCTGGCTCGGGGCCTCGACGCGGGCCATGTATTCGTCCCAGATCGCCCCGCGGTCGATCAGACCGTTCCAGAAGGTGTCCTCGGCGACCGGATCAGCCACGTGGATGGCGCGACGGAAGGGGTTGTGCATCCAACGCAGGTTGCCTTGGGGGCCGGAGGCCGCATCGGTGCCGAGAGCGCTCGCCGACGGACGCGGATCGACCCACGACACGGCCGTCAGGAACGAGGCCGCGCGGTCGTCGTCGGGCACGTCGCCCATGAGTTCGCTCAGCAGGTCGCAGTTGCTTGCGTAGGTGGCGTCGGGGCCGGCGAAGCGAGCCGCGAAGATGTCGGGCAACCCGCCCAGGGCCTCGACACGCAGGCCCGTGTCGTCGGCCACG
>DAOVZQ010000463.1 GCA_030635025.1 bacterium | reverse complement strand
AGTTCATAATAATTAAATAAACGCTAACACAAAGCCGGACAGCCCATTACAGGGCTGTCCGGCTCGAGAGCGAAGCTTACGTCTAAATTTACTGTTTTATTGAAAAATCACCGGGACGAGGCTTGAGGATTCTCCCCCACGCCATGCCCGTGGCGTGACGAAATCGCGCCAGCATGACGAAGGCGCCGGCCGTATAGGCGATGGTCGAGGCCCAGGCCGCGCCCGTCTCGGCCCATTTGGGGATCAACAGGACTCCGGCCAGAATATTCACCATGACGGTGACGCCGCTGGCCTGGGCGTTCCACACCGGACGGCCACGGCCGATGAAATCACCGGCCAGTACCGAACCCGCCGCAAAGATGACGATGCCCGGCAGCAGGGCTCGAAGCGGGGCGACCGAGCCGAGGTAGTCTGACCCGAAGATCCGGCCCACGAGAAGTTCGGCGGCCAGCCACAGGACCAGGGCCGCGGCAAACGTAGCCAGCATCCCCATGCGCACGGCGCGCGCGGCCGTCTCGTCTCGATCCGCGCCGGATTCTGCATCGGACGAGGCGTAGACCAGCAAGGGCTGAAGGGCCCCGGGCAACAGCCACAACAATTCGCCGACCATGACCGCCACGGCGTATATCCCGACGGCCGTCGCCCCGTGCCATGCGGCCACCAGGGCAAGATCCAACCGCAGATGGAGCAGCGAGGCCACCGACGAGAGCTGGCCCAGCCAACCGGCGCGCAAGGTCCGGCCGACCAGACGCGACAGCGGCTCATCGGTCCCGACCGGCGCCGAGTCCGCCCGCGCCATTCGGGCCAGAACCGTCAGGGCCGCCAGGGCCGCGACGCCTTGGGCCGCCCCGTAAGCCAGTATGGCTCCGCCGAGCGTCAGACGCCCGCCCACAAAGAGCGCCGCCAACAGGCCCAGATGAAGCAGGGCCCTGCACAGGTTGACGGTAGGTCCCGTCAACAGGCGGCCCCGGGCCAGGAGGTCATAAAAGAGGATATCAAAGGCAAGCAGGGCCGCTACGCCCAGCAACGCTGAGAGAGCGATCCGGGCGCTCCACCCCAGATGTATGGCCGCGGCTACATCCAGACCCGCACGCCAGGCGGCAAGTCCGGCCAGGGCCAGTACGACTACGGCGAAGGAAACCCAGGCCAGCTGAGCCCGCAACATCCGATCGAGCGGCACGCGCCCTCCCCGTAAATCCGGGACGGCGGCCAGACCGAGACCGCCGTTCACCAGGGCGGACACGAAGAGGATCACGGTGATCGAAAGGGAATAGAGACCTTGCCCTGCGGGACCCAGAATCCGGGCGATCAGCAGCCCGCACAGGGCGGTGAGCGTGGCCTGTCCCAATCGCGAGGCCAGGATGGCGCCTCCCTCGCGCATCAGCTTCAAAACCGCCACCTTTGCCGCAAACGTCGAAGGCCACGCCAGACCAGTCCACCCGGCGAATGACGGATATAGCTGCCCCTGATGATCTCATGGGCCCCGATCAGCCTCTTGAAATTCGCGACACCGACCTGCCCCCCGTGCGCGCCGAGATCGAACCAACCGGCGCCCCGTCGGCATGCCTCCTCCAGATCGGCCCACACGAGCAGCGTCGCCGGGAAGAACTCCTTGTTGCGCGCCGTGTCCGTGGCGGCCAGCCAGGCGGTGATCATGTCGCCGTCGACGATGTTGAAGTGGGCGCCCAGCAGTGCGCCTTCGTAGTGGACGGTGACGCAGAAGACCGATCCGTCTCCCCCGCTGATCAGGTCGGTGAGAAGATCGCGGTCGACGGCGGTCGACCCCCAGCGTCGTGTGGCGGCCAGATAGATGGGATAGAACTCGTCGATGATGGCCGGGTCGCTCGTCACACCCGTCACGGCTCCTCGGCGCAGGGCCTTGTTGCGTTCGTTGCGGCGGTTCTTCTTGAGGACATGGCTCTCGACGTACTCGAGGCCCTGGTCCAACGGGATGACCGCCACCTGCACGTCCCGGCGGTTGAACCCCTTTGCCAGCAGATCCTCGCGCAGCAGACCGTCCCAGGCGGGCGGCAGGTGCAGGGCGGTGGTGAGAACCGTGGGAGACCGTCCCAGGGTGGACAGTTCATCCAGGAGTCTGGCAACAACACGAGACGTAAGATCCGCTCCGAGTCCGCCGGCGAGCAGGGGCGCGCCGCAGGTTCCGTCGTAGTGCCCCTCGACAACCCGCAAGGGACCTCGACTCGTTTCCAGAAGGGCCAGCCCACCGAGGGCCCTCCCCTCCGCCTCGATCATCACCCAGAGTCCCTGGCGCCCGGGCAACCGGCGGCAGAGGGTCTCCGTCCAGAGCGGTGTGTGCGTAAACCCCACATCGGCAGACGATGCAAGGAGCGTACGCCATTCGGGGGGCGTCTCCAAAGCGCGCAGGATACGCGTGGTGAGCGCAGGAAATCCGTCCGCGCGGGTATTGTCCCGGTCGGGGCCCGACATGGTCTACTCCCTCTCCACCGTCAACGAGCCAGGGTCACCGGCTTGACAACGATCTGTCCTTCGAGTTCAACGCGCGCCAGGTAGACGCCCGACGCCACGCCGGCGCCTTCCAGGTTGTCGCCGTTCCAGAAGGGCGTGTCCGCGGCCACGTGTCGATCGCGATAGATCAGCTGCCCGCTCAGGTCGAAAATCTCCACGGAGGCGCCACCTTCGAGCGACAACTGACCCCAGGTCACGTCCGCGTCGATATTGCCCAGGTAGAGACCGGTATGCTCAGCCGGCTTGAGGGGATTGGGATAGAAGTAGAGCCGGTCCAGGGGACCGCTCGCCGCATCCAGGACAGGTCCGACCTCGATCAGGATCGTCCCGCCCTCGGAACCGCCCACGATCAGGGTACCCTCTACGTTCGAGGCGAGT
>DAOVZQ010000051.1 GCA_030635025.1 bacterium | reverse complement strand
TCGGTCTTTATTCCGAGCCTGGGTCATATCTACCTGGGGTACTACAAGCAGGCCTTCACGATCATGCTGGTCTTCGCGGCGATGATCATGCTCCTGACCACCGGTTCCGGCCTGGAGCCGCTGCTGGGCATCATGCTGGGCTTCTTGTACTTCTACCAGATCTTCGACGCCGGCCGCAGGGCCTCGCTCTACAACCGAATCCTCGAGTCCGGCAAGGCGGGATTGGAGTCCGAGCAGATCGAAATCCCGGAGACCAACCCGTTTGCGGGCGGTGTGATCCTGGTCGTGATCGGTTCGCTGGCCCTGCTGAACACCTTGTTCGATTTTTCCATGGCCTGGTTGGAGGATTGGTGGCCCGCCATGATGATCGTCCTGGGCATCTGGCTCATCCGAAAGGGGCGCAAGGATCGGCGGAAGGATGATCCCACCTTATAGAGTTTGATGCATGTTCATATCCGGCCGTGGAGGCCGGGATTGGGGCGGGCCTTCGGGCTCGCCCCTTTTGTGGTGATTTGGCTTATGTGAAGGGTAATTCAGCCGATTATATCCCTGGAGTACGCTGTGCTGTCGAAGCACAACCCATCAACCCGGGACTGGTGATGAAGCGACCTCGCCTCGGCATCCCTGTTGACATGTTACGGCCAGCATCGCCATTGGCGGCCGTGATGCTGCCTTTGTTGTGCGGCTTTGTCGTCGGGCACCGTTATCTCGACATCACGATCGACAGCGGTTTGATCCATATGTTGATCGAACTGATGAGCGCGAGTATCTCGCTGGCCTTGGCGGGCTTTTTCCTGATGCGCCAGAATCTGGAAAGCTGCAGCCATCGTTTCTGGTTGGCGTTGTCCCTGCTGGCGCTCGGTACCCTGCTGGGCTTCCACGCATTGATTCCGACCGAGCCTCTGACTCGCTACCTACACACGGCCGCCCTGGTCTTCAGCTCGATTCTGGTTGTGCTTGTCTGGCTGCCTGTCCGCAGTGTGGGTGCCGTCATGTTGCGCTGGTTGCCGTTCATGGTCGTCACTGCGAGCACGGCCGCGGGACTTATGATGCAGGTCTGGGCTGCCGATCCCCATGTCGACATGTACGGCTTCCTGGGCCCCGTTACCCAGCATCAGTTGAATGGTGTGAGCGGCCTGTTCTATTTGTTGGCCAGCATCAAGCTCGTTCTGTTGTTCAAGCGCCATCAAACCTGGTCCATGCTCTGGATGAGCGTGTTTACGACGTTGCTTGGCGCCTATGCCATATCCGCCTACGCGGCGGGAGATCTCGACGGCCTGTGGATCTGGCACGCGGTGCGCATCAGCGGCCTGTTGACGCTCGTCGTCTATACGGTCAGCTGCACCAGCCTGGAGTTCCGGCGATTAGGCTATGCCTCCCGGCAGCTGAATCAGAGCGCGACACGCTTCAGGGCGATTACCGAGAATACGTCGGACATCATTTTCATCCTGGGCTCCAAGGGTGTCTTTACGTATGTGAGTCCCGCCGCGGCGCGCATCGCCGGAGTGCGCGAGGAGGATCTACTCGGACATAAACCCGGCGGCTATACGCATACCGAGGATCGCCAACGGATCTTCGACGGCCTCAAGCGGGCCATGAGCCGGACCGGCGAGAGCATTCGCGTCGGTGTAATCCGTGTGCGTCACAGCGAGGGCCACTGGCTGCACCTCGAAGGCGTTTACACGGCCATGTACGATGTGCCCGGCGTGGAGGGTGTGGTTCTCAACTACCGTAACATCACCGACCGCATTCTCTCCGATCGCGCGCTGCGCAAGAGCCGGCGCCAGCTCACGACCCTGATGGGCAATTTGCCGGGGATGGTCTATCGCTGCCGTGGTGATCAGGACTTCACCATGGTCTATCTGAACGACGGCGTCACCAAGCTGCTCGGCTACACGCCGGAGGAGTTCCTGGAAGACCGGACCGTGACCGCGGTGGATGTCGTGCACCCCGAAGACTTCCCCTATGTGCGCACGAGTATCTGGGAGGCCGTTCACGAACGCAGGCCCTACCAGCTCCAGTACCGCGCGATCTGCAAGGACGGCACCATCAAATGGGTCTGGGAGCAGGGTGTCGGTCTCTATGACGAAGATGACCAAATCGAAAGCGTAGAGGGGTTCGTACTGGACGTCACCGAGCGCGTCAACGCCGAAGACAAACTGCGGCGTACCGAATACTCCATCAACAGCGCCTCGGACGCCGTCTACTGGATCGGACGCGACGGCTCCCTCGAAGACGTGAACGAGACCGCCTGCCGCATCCTCGGCTATACGCGCGATGAACTGCTGGCCATGAAGATCTACGACGTTTCCCACGACCTGGAATCGAGTGAGTGGGACACGGTCTGGAACGACGTCAAGAGGCGTGGATCGGTGTTGCTCGAGGGTGAGCACATTACCAAGTCGGGGCGGCGCTTCCCTGTGGAAATTTCATCCAACTACCAGGAATTCGGCGGCCGGCGTTTCCACTGTTCCTTTGTGCGCGACATTTCCGAGCGTAAGGCGGCCGAGGAACAGATCCAGCTGATGACTCAGGGACTGGAGCAGCGGGTCGAGGAGCGTACCGCCGAGTTGCAGCAGGCCCAGGCCCAACTCGTGACGTCCGAAAAAATGGCGGCCCTGGGTAACCTGGTGGCCGGTGTGGCGCATGAGATCAATACCCCGCTCGGTATCGGCGTCACCGCAGCCTCGCACCTGCAACAGCAGCTCGATCGGTTCCAGGACCGATACAGGGATAAAGTGCTGAGTCGCTCCGAATTCGAGACCTTCCTGAGTACCGGATGCGAAACCACCCACATGATCCTGTCCAACCTGAACCGGGCCGCCGAATTGGTGCAGAGCTTCAAGCGGGTGTCCGTCGATCAATCCACGGAGGATTGCCGACGCTTCGAGGTCGGAGAGTACCTGCGCGAGACCCTGGTCAGCCTCCGACCCAAGCTGAAGCAGGGCGGGCACAAGCTTTCGCTCGACTGTCCGGACGACCTGGATATGGTGAGTTATCCGGGCGTGTTGGCGCAGGTGGCGACCAATCTGGTCATGAACTCCCTGATCCACGGGTTCGAGAACCGCGGCGGCGGCGAGATCGTCATCAGCATCGACGAGCAGGCCGACATGATCCGGATTCTCTATCGCGACGACGGGCGCGGAATGTCCGTGGAACAGGTTCACAAGATCTACGATCCCTTCTACACGACCAAGCGCGGACAGGGTGGCAGCGGACTGGGCATGAACATCGTCTTCAACCAGGTCACGCAGATGCTCGGGGGCACCATCGAGTGCCAGAGCTCGCCCAACCAGGGCACCGCATTCGTCATCGAGCTGCCGAAGCGTATCGAGCACACCGAGGTAAAGCTCGTGGGCAGTGGCATACCGGCGAACGTCTGATCCCGTTTCGATCTTCCTGATGACAATTCAATCGCCAGCCGTTATCGATGGTGGGAGGTCCGATCCGATTGTCGGCTTCCCGGAGGTGTCGCCATGCCCAGGACTCGATTGTTCGTTTCGGTGATTCTGCTTGTGATGTCGTTGGCGGGACTCGTTCGCGCCGGAAGCACGTCCATCACACCGTTCCCGTTCATTTTCTATACACCCGAAACCAAGTTGGCCGGCGGTGGCACCGTACTCGTCTTCATGCGCGGCGAGGATCCCGATGCGCGACCGTCCGTCATATCACCGGTCTTCGTCTACACGGCCAAGAAGCAGACTCTGGCCTTTCTGTCGGGCGAGTTCTATATGGACGAAGAGCGCTGGCGGGTGATCGCCATGGGCGGCTACACGAAGTTTCCCAACACCTTCTGGGGGATCGGCAACGACGCGCCCGATGCCGACGAAGAGGACTTCACGCCGCGTACGACCATGGCAAGCCTGTCCGTGGAACGGCTTGTGGCGCCGGCCTTTTACCTGGGCGGTCGGTTGGATTACGCGGAACGGACTCTGCTCGAGGTCGAGACCGGGGGGCTTTTGGATAGCCACGCCCTGCCCGGCGTGCGCGACGGACGGGTCATGTCTGCAGGTGTTTCCTTGTCCCGCGATACCCGCGACAGCACGACGTATCCAAAGGACGGAGGACTCTACAGTCTTGTGATGATGGTCGTCGGCGGCGGTTTGGGAGGCGATTACGACTATCGGGCGGCCACGTTGAATCTCACGACCTATCGCGCCGTGTCCGAGCGGTCCCTGCTGGCCGTGCAGGTCGTGGCCGATATGCGCAGCGATGCGCCGCCCTTCGATCTGTTGCCCCAGATCGGCGGTGACGTCCTGCTGCGCGGTTATTTCGCTGGGCGATGGCGCGACCGCAACATGCTAACGGCCCAGGCCGAATGGCGAGGACCGTTGTGGCGCAGTCTTGGTGCGGTGGTCTTTGCGGGGGCTGGGCAGGTGGGCCGGGATCCGGGTGATATCGACCTGGGCGGGCTGCACGTTGCCGGAGGCTGGGGGCTGCGTGTGCCCCTGAACAAGGACGAGCAGTTGAATCTGCGTTTGGATTGGGGATTTGGGGACGGGTCGTCGGGGTTTTATATGAGCCTGGGGGAGGCGTTCTGAGGTCGGGTGTGTCGTGACGGATCAGGAGTTGGTGATGTCGTCCACGATTCCCACGATAACCGACCGGATAGGCGCGTCCTTCCATCCCAGGATTTGCCGCGCGCCGTTTCCCTCGTCCAAAACCAGCACCATTTCGCCAGGGCCGGCGCCCACGCTGTCCACGGCCACCAGATAGCCGCCGCTGGGTTCACCGTCGGGGCCGAGACGATCCACGATCAACAGCCGACGTTTTTCGGTGGCGGGGTGCTGGATGGTCTGCACCACGCGGCCGGCGATGCGTCCGAGGATCATGGCGTCACCTCGTCCAGCTGTATGTCGTCGACCAGTCCGACCACGGCGTGATCCACGGGTACGAAAAACGGATCGAGCGTGAGCGCCGCCTCGCGACTGGCCTCCCAGGTCACGATCTGGTCGCAGCCGGCCATGCGCGTGCCGTCGGCGGCCACGAAGGGTGTGCCGGCGGGGTCGCCCGTCTTGTCGAGGGGCTGGATCCACAGCAGGGGGACGCCGGCCAGGCCGTCGTAGACGATGGCCGGAACCAGTGTGCCGATCACCTTTCCCAGTTGCATCTCAAACCTCCAGTCGCTCGGCGCCGCGCGGTTCCGAGAGGTCGCACAGGCGGAATTCGGTGCCCCGATTCAGCACGCTGCGCAGGTGGTCGTCGGGACGGGCCAGCAGGGTGCGTGCGCGCATCTGGGCGTTGTCGCCGACGCGCTCGTCGGCGGTGGCCAGGGCCGCCTGCACGTCGGGAAGATCACCGTGCAGCAACGCTAGACCGCGGCCGCCCAGGTCGTCGGCCAGACGGAATCCGCTGATCTTCACCGGCGCCGACTTGACCGCCGCATCGACGGCGCGCAGCAGAGCCGTCGCGTTGGTCGTTTCCACCACGCCGACGGTGTCGGCCTCGCCGATCTCAGCAAAGTCGCCCAGGACCGCGTCGCGCACCATCGCGTGGGGATCGGGGAGAAGGACGGCGTCGTCGAGTTCTCCGGCGGCAACACCCTCGCGATAAGCCTCGTCCACGCTGGCGACGGTGCCGCCGAGCAGGACCAGGTAGTGCCCCGGATGCACGGTGCCACATCGCAACAGGGCGATGGGCGCGCGCTTGAGCATGATGTCCACGGCCAGGATGCCGTGGGCGATACTCTCGTACTCGAGCAGGGCGAGAGCCGCGACGTTCCTTGTCATCACACGATCCTGAAGTGGTCCACCATCACGCAGCGCCGCAGACGGCTGAAGGAGACCGGTCCGGTCAATCCCTCGCCGGTGGGGCTGGCGATTGTGAAGCTGGTGTATCCCTCGCCGCCTTCGCCGAGGCCCGAGTAGATGGGCCCGTTCTTGACGAAGATGCTTGTGTTCATGATGCGCGCCATGCGGCTCAGGGCCGTGATGTCGTGCGAGTGCATGGCCGCCGAGTGGCCGAAGCCGTGTTCGGCGCGTTTGGCCAGGTCGATGGCGGCGTTCACGTCGGGGACGCGAACGACCGGCAGGACCGGCATCATCTGCTCTGTCCAGACGAGCGGGTGGTCGGCGGGCACCTCGCACACGACCAGGTGCGGGTCGGCGCCCCGGCCGATGCCGGCGCGTTCGAGGATCACGCCCGCGTTCTTTCCGATCAGGTCCTTGTTCATCACCGCGTGTTCGCCCGGGCCGTGGGTCTCGGCGAAGATTGCGCGCTCGAGCAGGCGCAGGTCCGAGGCGTCCGCGATGTAGGCGCCGTGTTTCCGCATGGACGACAAGAATTCGCCGGAGGCCTTCTCGGTGACGAAGACCTCCTTCTCGTCCACGCAGATGATGTTGTTGTCGAACGACGCGCCGAGTACGACATCGCGTCCGGCGGCGTCTAGGTCGGCCGTTTCGTCCACGACCACCGGAGGATTGCCAGGTCCGGCGCAGATGGCCCGCTTGCCGCTCTTCATGGCCGCCTTGACCACGCCGGCGCCACCGGTCACCGCCAGCAGTCGCACGCCCGGATGGGTCATCAGGGCCTGGGCCGAAGCGATGGTGGGTGTGCCGATCGCCGTGACCATGTCGGGCGGTCCGCCGGCCGCGACCACGGCGCGGTTGATCAGGCGGATGGTGGCCATGGAGCAGTCGCGTGCGCTCGGATGCACGTTGAAGACGACGCTGTTCCCGGAGGCGACCATGCCGATGGTGTTGCAGATGATCGTCGAGGTCGGGTTCGTGGTTGGTGTGATCGAGCCGATCACGCCGTAGGGTGCGTATTCGGTGAGGGTCAGGCCCCGGTCGCCGGTCCGCGTGGTCGGTGTGAGGGCTTCGGGGCCTTCAGTCTTGACGGTGACCAGGCGGTTCTTGACGACCTTGTCCTCGTATCGGCCCAGGCCGGTCTCGTCGTGGGCCTGGCGGGCGAGATCGTCGCCGGCTTCGAGCATGGCGGCCCGGATCGACGCGATGATGTCGACGCGTGTTTGGAGGCTGGCTTCGCCCAGGCGTCGGAAGGCCGCGGCCGCGGCTTCCACGGCCCTGTCCACGTCGGCATAGACGCCGTCACCCTCGCCCTGGGGCGAGGGTACGGCGCCACTCGCCGCCGTGACCGACCCGGTCATCGAAGCGGTGGGTGCGCCACCACTCAACAACCGGTCGGCCAATCGGCGGGCGATCACTTCGACCTGTTGATCGCTCAGGTTCGCCATCTTCAATCACCTTCAGTCGTCGCGGCCCTTTTTGTAGCGGTCCTCGCCGCCGATCTCCCAGCTGTCGACGATCGCCATGACCGTCGCGTCGACCGGCTTGCCGTCGGTTGCAACGGTCTGTCGCGCCGACGAGCCGGCTGCGTAGAGGACGTACTCTCCTTCGCCGGCGCCCACGGCGTCGGCGGCCACGACCGTCGTTCCGGTCAGGGCGCCATCCGGTCCGGCCACACCGAGTATGAGAAGCTTGAGCCCCTCGATGGCCGGCTCCTTGCGCGACGACACCACGGTGCCGAGCACTTTCGCCAGATTCATGTCGCCTCCTCGGCGGGCTACTTCTTGGTCGGCTCGGCCTGACGGCCCAGCGGCACGACCAGATCCACGTTGGCGTGCGGACGCGCGATGATGTGGACCGAAACGACTTCGCCCACACGGGCGGCCGCGGTCTGTCCAGCGTCACAGGCGGCCTTGACCGCCGCCACGTCGCCGCGGATCACCGCGGTGGTGTAGCCGCCGCCGGTCTTCTCGTAGTTGACCAGCTCGACACGGGCGGCCTTGACCATGGCGTCGGCCGCCTCGACCATCGCCGTGAAGCTGCGGCATTCGATCATGCCCAATGCGTCTGACATCTCGTTTCTCCTTGTCTCGCGTTAGTCGCGTTCCGTCCTACTTCTCGATTTCCCGGCCGTTCAAGGCCTTCAGCGCGTTGACCGCCGCCGGCCTGGCCACTTCCACGTCCTCTTCCTCGCCACCGATGTATATCCGTCCGAAGCTGCCAAAGGCGCGCACTTCCAGGATGTTGATGTTGGCGGCTTTCTCGGCCTCGTTGGCAGCCAGGGCGGCATACGCGGCCGGTTCGCATTCGAGCACGAATAGGGTCTGACCCGAGAGGATCAGGTTGCCGTGCCGCATGCGGTTGATGAGCATGCACTGGTGATCGTCCAGGTGACGAACCACCTGGTCAGAGACGATGCGGGGCTTGAGCCGCTGATCCTCGCGGAGCTCCAGGGCCTTCAGGATGGCCTGCCCCGATTGCCGCACGTCGGCCTGGCTGTCGGAGTGCACCTCGAGCATGCCGAAGTGTCGTTCGACGATCTGCATGCCCGGTGTGACGCTCGTGGATTTCAGTGCGATGTCCATGACCCGATTGATCTCGATGCCCGGCGCAATCTCAACGAAGAGACTCGCCTGTCCCGCCCGGGGCAGGAACCCCTGGGCGATCGTCGCCTGGAAAGACGCGAACTGCGGCTGCAGGCTGTCGATGATGCAATAGGCTCTCAGGTCGACCATGTCGTTCCCTTTCCTACGGTCAGTGACTCACGGTCACGCCGTGAGCTTCCTCTACGATTGCGATGCTTGCGCTGGCGCCGATTCTCGTGGCGCCGGCCTCGATCATTCGCCGGGCGTCGCTGTACGACTTGATGCCGCCGGACGCTTTCACTTCCATGCCCGCGGGCCGCACGATCGATGACATCAGAGAGATGTCCTCGGCGGTGGCGCCGCCCGATGCGAAGCCGGTCGAGGTCTTGACGAAGTGGGCGCGGGCCCTCTTGGCGAGCTCGCAAACGCGGCGCTTCTCGTCGTCGGAGAGCAGCGCCGTTTCGATGATCACCTTGCAGATGGCGCTGCCGTCGCGGCAGGCCTCCACGACAGCGCGGATGTCGCGCAGCACGAGGTCGTCGTCACCGGATTTCAGGGCGCCGACGTTGATCACCATGTCGATTTCCTTGGCGCCGTCCCGGATGGCGCGTCGGGCCTCGGCCGCCTTGATGTCGGGAACCGCGGCGCCGAGCGGGAAGCCCACCACCGAACAGGTCAGCACGGGTGTACCGCGCAGACCGTCGGCCACGAGCTTCACCCAGCACGGGTTGACGCACACCGAGCGGAACGTGTATTCGCGGGCCTCGTCGACGATGTGCTGAACCTGCTCGCGGGTGGCGTTGGGCTTGAGGATGGTGTGGTCGATGTAACAGGCGATGTCCGCGGGGATGGCGCCGCAAGCGCCGGGCCCCGAGGTCAGACATCCGGCGCCGAGCGCCAGGAATTGGCGAGCGGTGTCGGGACAGGAGGCCACGCCCGGTCCCTCGGGCGCGGCTCCTGCCGCCATTCGGGAGCCTACCAAGCATTCCAGCTTGGCGACGATACGATCCACGTCCGCGTCCGTCAGACCCGAGATCCCGCCATCCGTTGCGGAAATCGAGGGCGCTGCGGTAGCGTGCGTGGGACTTCCTTGTGCCGTATTGTCGATCATGGCCACCCTCCGTTGGTGACGCGGCTCCACGCAATCGGTCGTCATGAAGACATCCACGATCTGCATGGCCAGATTGGCGCCGATCAGGCCGGCACCCAGGGTCAGAACATTGGCGTCGTTGTGCTCGCGGGCGTTGTTGGCGCTCGAAACGTCGTAGGCCATGGACGCGAGAACGCCCGGGACCTTGTTGGCGGTCATGCAGGAGCCGATGCCGGCCCCGTCGATCACGACGCCGCGTTCGGCCTGCCCACCGGCAACCGCTTCGGCCACAGCGCGAGCGAAAACGGGATAATCAACCGCTTCATTTGATGAAGTACCGAAATCGAAGACCTGGTGCCCCTTGGCTTTAAGGTGCTCGATGAGTCGACCTTT
>DAOVZQ010000385.1 GCA_030635025.1 bacterium | reverse complement strand
GACCCTGTTCGATGGCCCTCTTGAGGGCGGGGTAGATCGGCTTGTTGACATGGCCAAGCCCGGTGCCGGCGATCACAATGCCGCGATACCCGTTGTCGATGAGCGAATCGATGATGTCGGGCTGCATGCCGGGGTAGTAGTAGACCAGCGAGACCTTGTCTTCGAAGACCGGTGTGATCTTGACGTTTTTATCGCCGCGGCGCCGATGGTAGTCGGTCTTGATGGGCGTGACGCCGCTGGCGTCCACGCGCGCCAGCGGGACATCGCTCAGGGTGCGGAAGGTCGAGCGATACGACGAGTGCATCTTGCGCACGCGTGTGCCCTGGTGCAGCAGGCCGTACTGGTCGCTCGTGGGCCCGAACATGCAGACCATCACCTCGGCGATGTCGCTCGTGGCGGCCGTAGTGGTCGCGTTGATCAGGTTGATGGCCGCATCGCTCGAGGGCCGGTCGCTGGACCGCTGCGAGCCCACCATCACGATGGGTACGGGAGTGTCCTGTACCATGAACGACAGGATCGCGGCGGTGTGGTGCATGGTGTCGGTGCCGTGGCCGATGACGATCCCGTCCACGCCCTTCTCGATCTCCTTGCCGATGGCTTCGGCCAGGCCGATCCACTGCTCGCGGGCCATGTTCTCGCTGAACACGCCGTAGAGCTTGTCGGTCTCCAGGTTGCAGATGTCGGCCAGTTCGGGTACCGAACCGTAAAGTTCGCCGGGGGAGAAGGCGGGGATGACCGCGCCGGTGCGGTAGTCGAGTCTCGACGCGATCGTGCCGCCGGTTCCGAAGAGCTTGACGCGCGGCTTGCCTTCCTCGTAGGGAAAGTCCTTTTCCGGAATCTTGTAGTTGGCGACCTTGCGGCCGTGGATGGAGATGTCCACCACCGAGTCGTAGTGCAGACCCACGTTGTAGCCGGTGATCATCTTCAGGACGATGTGCTCGGCGTCGGCGGTTTCGCTGCGGGGCAGGATCAGACCCGAGAACTCGCCCTTGGTCGTGCGGATGGTCACGTCGCTCCAGACCGTCGCGTCGAATCGCTTCAGCACCGGGAGTGTGGGGTCGCGGTAGCCCTTGTAGTCTTCGCTCACAGCGTCGCCTCCTTTACCCAGGCGGCGACCTTGGCGCCGTCGATCTGTCCACGCAGACGTCCCATCAGGATGCCCATCATCATGCGTTCCTTCTTCTCGCGGTCGGGGGGCAGGTCCACCGACAGCGCCGCGAACTCTTCCTCGCACACGCGCTTCGCCATGGCCTCGCCCAGCGCGGCCGGCGGTTCGTCCTCACAACACCAGACGCCCTCGATCACCAGCTTGCCGTCTTTGATTCGCGATATCATGGTCTCCCACCAATCGCCGGCGGCCTTGAGGCTGGCCGGGCGTGGCGTGTCGCGGTCCAGCAGCATCGAGGCGAGGCCGGTCGGGGTGACCGGGCCGCCATCCAACTGTGGCAACAGGTGGATGAACAGGTCATAGGCGGGATGACGGGCCATGCGCTCGCACAGATCATCGCCGACGCCGCATCCGCTCAGACGCTCCAGACGCGTCCACGGCGCGTCGGGTAGATCGGCGCCGAGGTCGGCCACCCGATCGCGGGTCAGAACGATCGGCGGCAGGTCGGTGTCGGGGTACATGCGGCTCGGACCGGGCAGGATGCGCTCGAAACCGTTGGTTCCGTCGGGCAGCGACTGGCGCGTTTCGGAGGGCACGCCTTCGACGGCGTCGCGGGCGCGGATCAGGATCTCCTTGGCGGCGGTTTCCACGTCCTGCGGGGAGCCCCAAACCACCATGACTGGCATGCCGTGGTTCACCCCGCACTTCTTCTCGATGCGGGTCCACTCGGCGCCGGACACGGTCGTCGTCTCGCTGGTGGAGCAGATCAGGTTGGGCTGGCTGTCGAGACAGGCCACCACGCGGACACGATCCGAGAATTCCCGGAGAAAGAAGGTATGAGGCTGGGTCGGCGTGTTGATCAGACCTTCGAAGCCGTGCAGGGGAATGGCGAACGCGTGGGCCCCGTCATCCAGCTTATCCCTCAGGTCCCGCCATTCGGTACTCCGAACCGCGTCGGTCACGTCCACCCAGCGATCCTCGATGGATTCGGTCGTGACGCCCCGTTCGCCGAGGACGCGCTTGATGGCCAGCAGGCTTCGCTGACGAAGCGCCTCGTTGTGCACCAGCAGCGGAATCTGCTTGATGCTCGACACGCCCTTGATCTCGACACGTGTGCCGCCCTCGATGCTCACATTCACATCCTGGCGGCCGGCTCCGGAACCGGTGCGCACCAGACCGGACGTTCGAGCCAGGCGCCGCAAAAGCTCGCAGACCGCGGCGGCGTCTTCGGGCGTCTTCATGTCGGGTTCGGTGACGGTTTCGATGAGCGGCATGCCCAGTCGATCGGTGCGGTAGATGCGGTCGTGACCCTGGTCGGCCACTTCGCGGCAGGAATCTTCCTCGATCGAGAGCTGCCGGATGCCGATGATCCGGTCCTCGAACGGCACCTCGCCAGTCACTCCGATGATGGCTGTGCGCTGGAATCCCGTGGGGATGCTGCCGTCCAGGTACTGCTTGCGCGCGATATGGATCTCATCGACCACCTGCAGGCCAAGCATCAGGGAGATGGCGATGGAGTGGTCGAGAGCCTTGGGGTCCATCTCGAAAGGCGGTGCGTCGTCCATATCGTATGTGCAGACCGATTCATTGTTCAGCAGGTAGGTGATCTGCTTGCGCGTCTTGAACTCCATGAGCGCGGTGCCGTCGTAATCGCCCATTTCCGACAGGGTGGGCCGCATATGGCGGTGGATCTCCACGTCGTGTTGCTTGGTATAGCGCCCGGCGGGGCAACGGCAGAAGAGTTTGCGGTTCGTCAGCAACTGCTGATGGACCTCAAGCCCGACCATGAAGCCCAGGGCCTCGTAGTCTGCGTCGCTCCAGCTGCCGTAGACGGGCAGGGGCGCGCTCTGCAGGGGATCGAATATCGTGACGTCGCTCATGTCGGTCCTGTCGGGAACGTGTGTAACATGTACAGCGCCGCGCAGGCTCCACCCGCGCGGATATCCATTCAAGCTCCGGCAAATATAGACGGCGCTGCACAGGCGTCCAACGGTAGTTTACACGTGGAAAATCGGGACCCGGTGGGTTCACCGGATAATTTCTCGGCGGAGTGGCTCACCAGACTGGGTCCTTGACAGAGCAGACTGTTGATTAATATGATGTACCTGTCAAATCACTAACAAAATTGGCCGGAATTCGGCAACCCCGCGGCCCCTGTCACGACAAGGTGAGATTACGACCATGACGATCGTCAACAACAAGGGCAAGCGTTTCCGTGTGCCCGACGCCACTATCAAGCGATTGCCCCTTTATCTGGACAAGCTGATCCTGTTGCGCCAGGCCGGATTGCTGCGCTGGCACGTCTTGGCCAACCCGGCCTCGCGCGGCTATTTCTTGCTCGGCTGGCCCCATGCCACCGCCGTGGTGGTGGAAACCGAGACGGCCAAGGCCTACGCGGTCGATTCGTGGT
>DAOVZQ010000001.1 GCA_030635025.1 bacterium | reverse complement strand
TTTCTTCTTCGCGGGTTTCTTGTATCCCGAGAATCAACTCGTATTCTCCGACGGGGTAGGCCGAGTCTTTTCTGGCGATCTCGTAAAGCAACTCCTGCAACTCCTCGGCCTCCCTCCTCAGCGCTCGCTCGATGTGGGCGGCGGCGAGGGTGTTCATCGTCTTTGTGTCGAGGCTCGCTATACTATACCACTCATCGCGCGTTTGGTCGCGCGCTTCTATGAGGAACCCGTAAGATCTACACCAAAGACGCCTACGGGTGTGGGGCTCGGCGTTGACAGACAGTTCCATCGCCTCCTCCCCTGGGAACGGCAAGTTCTCCGGCCAGTCCTGCGGCTTGTCGTTGTGGTTAGGCATTGTCGGGCTTCCTTTCTGTAGACGTGGATCAGAGAGCGAGTTCTTTTGCTGTGCTGTGCGGATGGTCTTCGTCCCCTGTGTCTTCAACCTTTTCGCCAGTGCACTCCCCAACATGCCCCGCCCCCTTGCAGGACTTCGGACAGGCAACGCAGCGGTTGTGCCACCAGAGGCAATCTTGAAGGCCAAGGGTTCTCGCCACGCTGGCCATTGTGTCGGCCCGGCGCAACTCCACGCGGACAGGGGGCTCGCCGCTTGCGATCTCGAAGTGCTTGGACTGCATCTCCATCACATAAACGTCTTCTTCCTCGCCTGTGTCGTCATCCCACCACCAGCGCCCATCGCCGTCTTCTTTGAAAGTGGCGTTGCCTTCCCACACGTCGTTGAGGAGTATCCGCCCACATCCAGACGCATCGTCACGATCCTGGGACACATACAGCCCAGGCTCCAACACCACCTCTTTCACTTCGTTCTCAGCCATTCCCCATCTCCCTTCGCGCGAGTTCGTGACGCTTCTCGAGCCGCGCCTTCGCCTCGGATTTGTCCCATGCCTCGGTCTCGCCACATCTCGTGCCAAGCGCCCATTCGTGGCCCTCACGGAACGCCTTCTCGATCTCCGTCTCGCTCTCGAGGCCCGGGCCTTCGTAGCCATTCGCCGCGACGATGCTGTTGAGGTCCTGGGGCGTCGGCTCGACGCTCTCAATAGCCGCCGTGAGTTCGGCGACGTGGGCGCGCGCTTCGGCGAGGGTTTGGCGGACGGCTTCGTTGGGGTCTGGGTAGCAGGCCGTGGGCTTATCGAGCGGACAGAGCATAGCCAAATAGACGGGGGCTCCATCTCTGAACCCGGCATGGTTGACCTGCAGTTGGCCCTTAGTCGCGAAACAAGCCCACCATGTCGTAAGGCCGATGCCACACAGGCAGGCCTCAACCTCCCACCCCTTCCCCTCCAACCTCTCGACCAACTCGCGGCCCGCTCTTTCGGCTTCGGCTTTTCGCATCGTTCGTCCTTTCTTCTCAGTCTCCCGCCCACACATCCTCTGGGGCGAGTTTGGCGAGAGCCACAAGATCCCGCAGGGCGCGGGCGGCGTTGCCCTCTGTCGCGTCCCAGTAGTTGTCCGTCGCGTCGTCACCGAGTTCGCCGATGGCCTTTTCCAGCACCGGGATAGACTCTGCGCCGGCTAGGCCGTAGATGGTGCGAATGCCGCTCACTCCCAGGACCCGAGCGAAGTGGCGGCCGTAGTTCCAGGTGACATTGAGGTGGGCTTCGGTTGTTCCGCCAACAGCGTACGTCCCGCCCCTGAGTTGGTGCTTCTCGGCCAGTTCGATGGTCTCGCCCGTCTCTGAGCGCGAGAGGTAAAGGTCATAACTCATGTCGTTCTCCCCCAACGCCGAGCCAAACGCCGGGAGCGTCGGCGCGGTGAGCGCTTGTTGATTCGCCACGTCTTCGGGCTACGTTGCCGGTGCGTTTTCTTCACGATTCGTCTGATCCAGCGCATGGGCAGCGGCAGCGGCAACAAAGATAGTGGTATCCAAGAGATCTGAACGTCCATCTTCGTCTGCTCAGAAGGCATGCGTTCGAACGCCTCGCGCAACTGGGCGCTATCGAGAGTGGGCTCGCTCGTCATCGAGGGCCTCCAGAGAACTCGGATTGCAGCGCCTCGATGTCCCGCGCGATCTGGGCGGCCTCGGCCTTCGTTCCATCATATCCAGAGCGGAATTGGCGTGCGGTAAGGGAGATCGAAACGTCGTGGCCCGGACAGTGATCAGCCCAGTGGGTCTCGAGGCTGTCCCACACCACCCTGACTGTGCCGGTCGTCCGATCAGCGGACGCGAGGGTATTCCGCCTTCGCTTCAGGCGGTCGATCTTCTCGATCTTCTCCACGGCCGTCTTGTAGGAGAGGGCGACAGAGGGGGCGTTGAGCACTCGGACGGGCGGGGTCATTGTAATCCAAACGTCACGGCCGCAACACGGCCACGTGAGACCATCGATCTTGCCGATCCTGTTCTCGGAAGATTCCTGGCCGTGCGTGCATGAATCGAGGAGGACGAGCCCGTAGTCGCCCGGCTCAATGTCGCCTTCCGCAAGCCCAATAGACCAACGCGTTCCCAAGGGTTGGTTTTCGGGAACGGGGGCAACTGTTGGCATATGTCCCTCCGCGCCATTGATGTAGACGCGCGCCCGATCCAGGATGGCCGCGCCGGTGTTGTTGCGGACTCTCTGTCTGAGTTCGACGCCTTGTGGCGCGTATGCTTCTCTCAGCGCATGCGCTCCGCCGATGGCCGCAAGGGTTTTCACGACAGCCTTGAGATCCTCATCGGTTGCCCTGCGCAGCCACGCCCTCTTGGGCTCCAGGCGCTCGACGCGCGTTTCAACGCGGTCTATCCGTCGGCCACGGTCGCGAAAGACTATTGTCAGAAGCAGAATAGCTGCCATGAAAAGTGCAATCAAGATTGGCTTGGGAGTTCGTTCCATCTTCATAATCACGCCACCCCCCTCTCAGCGAACGCCGCCGCGACGCGCGTGTCGAGGTAGGTCATGTCCTCAGGCCGCCGTATCCGCCGGGGACACTCGTCGTGCTCATCCTCTTCGGCCAGGCGTTGCTCGAGGCGGTCCTTCATCGCCCTAAGCCCGCCGCCTCTCTCGTTGATCGTCCTGTCTCCTACTCTGATCGTCGTCCGTTTCATGGTCCGGTCCTTTCCGTGTCCAGTTTGGCCTCCCCCTCGGCGCGGCGACCAGCCTCCCAACCGGCCACCGCGCCCCCGTGGCCGTCAGGCTGGGGTCCCTCCCGCAGTCTTCGCCATGTCGTGAAGCAGGTTCTTGGCGCCGTTAACGAGGCGCTTTAAGTCGCCGATACCGCCGATTTCGATTTCGACGGCATCGGTGGTGCGGGTGCGGTTTCCGGCATCGTCAACCAAGTCCTCGCGCCAGAAGCCGAGGACCACCATCTTGTCGGATTCCCTCTGGAAGACCTGAACGCCTTCGTGGTCGTCAAGTTCAAAGATCGTTTTCATCGTCTCTCTCCTTTGCGGCCCCTCTCTGTCTGCCTACAGAGTGCCACAGATTGCGGGGGACTGTCAAGGGGAAAAGCAAATTTCTTTGGCTTGGGGAGAGGGGCGGGGAGTGTTGGCGCTGCGGGACTTATAGCCCTTGGCGCGAGAGGGGCGTGTTTTTTGTTACAGAAAAAGGGTGAACTTCTGCGGGCTGGGGCGCGGGAAAGGCTTGACGCCGGGGGCGCGCTGGGCGTAGGGGTAAAGAGACCGGGGCCCACGGGGCTCCGCTGGAGCGTTGGCCAACGCGCCATTCCTCAGATGGTACCCGCCGAACGCTCTGTGGGCTTCCGGTCGATCTCGTATCGGACTGGACCGCTATCTATGGTAGCCGCCGCATCCAAGGCCTCGGTGAGCCGCAAGAAGGGGAAGCCGAAGAAGGCGGCTGGCAAAGGGCGACCCTCTACCTACAACCCGGATCGTCACCCCGAACTTGCGCGATGTCTTGCCCTCGGTGGTCACACGGACGTGGAGATCGCCAAGATTCTCGGCGTAACGGAGAGGACGCTCAATCGCTGGAAGAACAGCCACCCTGATTTCTGTCAGTCCCTAAAAGGTGGCAAAGAGCCGGTCGACAAAAGCGTCGAAAACGAACTCCTGCACAACTGCCGGTCCGAGCAATGGATTGAAGTTGAGAGCCGCTACATCGTGGTCAAGGGCAAGAAGAAACTGGTCAGCGTGAAGGAAATACCCAAGCGGCGCCTTGGGAATGTGACCGCCCAGATCTTCTGGCTCAAGAATCGGAAGCCGAAAGAATGGCGGGATGCTCAGCAACACGACGTGGACCTGACCGCCATAGTCACCCACACAAGAGCCGACGAGGCCCGCAAGAAGATCGCGGCGCTGGCGAGCGGCAAAGGGGTCAAGGGCAAGAAGAAAGGGAAGGCCGCATGACCAAGATCGAACTGCTCGGACCGGCGCTACTCAACAACCACCGGCTCCTCCACCGCGTCAAAGACATCGAGAAACGGCTCGTCCTCGATCTGGGGTGGCACTACTACCTCGATCTGATCTGGTGCCGCAAACAGTTGCCCGACGACGTCAAGGGGCTGACCATCCTGGACGCCGGTGCCGGCCGGGGCCTAATGCAGTGGTGGCTTGCGTCCGAGGGCGCCACGGTGATCTCCGTGGACAAGGGGATGCAACACGGCGCGGTTCCCCGGCGGTTCCGCCAATGGTGCGAGGTCGAGGGTTTTCGACCCGGCGAACTCGAGCCCCACAACGACCCGCTCAACCTCATCTCGTTTCTCCCCCCGCGATACCTGCGAGGCTGGGCCAAGAAGATCCGCAAGACCGGCATGTTGACCCGCCGACGGAAAGGCCGCGTCCAGATCCTGCGCCACGCTCTCGACGACCCCGGCCTGTCTGCGGTCCTCGCGGACGGCGTCTCCTGGAAACTGCCTACCCTCAAGGTCGACCACGTTATCAGCATCTCCGCCCTGGAGCACAACTCGGTTGACACGATGGAGGCGTCGATAGCGAACCTCATGGGCTGCATCAAGTCGGGCGGCAAACTGATCGCGACCGTCTGCGCGTCTCGCGACATCGATTGGTACCACGACTTCTACAACGCGCAGTGCCTGACCATCGAGACCCTGATGCGCCTGCTTCGGGTCAGTGGGCGCGAGAACTTCACGACGAACTGGTCGAAGTTCGACGCGATCTTTGACGCGGTGGTCAACTGCCAGATGCTCCGCGAACGAACGAGACACTGGAACCCGACCTATCAGCCGGTCGGCATCGTGAAGGTTGCGGGGGAGTAGCGCTATGACCGGCTGGGAGTGCTTCCGGGTGACGTGTGGGTTCGTTTGGTGTGCGGTTGTGCTTGGCGGATTCTTTTGGGGCGTGAAGAGGAAGATCGGATGAAGAGAATCACCAATGGGTGAAAGGAGTTTCTGGCGGCGGCGTGGAAGGACACGCTAAGCGTTTTCAGGTCTCCAGGCTTACACCCTGGCTGATGGTCGTTTCCCGTGGCGTAAGGGTACCATGCGCAAAGATCTGCTGTGAAACACGGGCAGTCGGTTTCGAGTCCGGCCCGCCAGAAATCTACCATGAGCGGAAACGCCATTGTTATCGCAGAGATCAATCGCGACGGGCTGTCCTTGCGCTTCAAGCGTCCGATCGTGTTGGATATCTGGCACGCACACCCGCACGACGGCCCCGACTCGGATCAGGTGCATGTCGCCTGCAACCACGAGTTCCAGATGAGCGTTGCGGGCCCGATCGGGTCCCTGCAATCCGACTGCGAGGACGAGGCCGTTGTGATCTGGGAAGAGTATGCCATGGAGGATGACGACGCGATGACCGAGTCGGCCATTCGCCTGAAAGAGACCTGGCTGGCGAATACTGTCTGTGTGCAGGCGGCGAACGCATGAGGCCCGAGGAAGAACGCCCGCCAGACATGAGGCCAAAGCGCAAGAGGCCGGTCGGGCACTTCCTGATCTGGTGTCGAGAGAAGTGGCCGTTCTGCGACTACAAGAAACACAGGGAAGACCGGTGGGACCCGTGGTGCGTCTGGCACAGATACCGGACCGAGAAAGGCCGAGACCAGGCGCTACGGCGGTTGCTGAGATCGCATGGCGTTCACCCCAAGAGGGGCTTTCAGTTTCGCCGAGATCCTGCTCGGCAGGAGAGGCGCCCCGTCGGCCTGCCTTGAAATGACCCCCGCCCCCACAGCCCTCCCCACCTTCGCCGACCTGGCGGAGATGCCGCCCGAGGTCTCCGCGAAGATCCTCAAGAAACTGACCCCCGACGAACTCGAGGCGCTGTCCTTTGACTGGACCTTCTGGGCCAGGCCGAACCAGTTGCCGCCCGAGGGCGATTGGTTCGTCTGGCTCTTCATGGCTGGCCGAGGGTCGGGGAAGACGCGGGCCGGCGCCGAGTGGATCATCGATGGGGTGCGCAAGGGGGAGTGCAAGAACATCGCGCTCGTTGCTGAGACGGCCGCCGATGCCCGCAAGGTGTTGGTCGAAGGGCCGGGTGGCATACTCCAGAACAGCCCGCCAGATTTCATGCCCGAGTACCAGTGGACCAACCGCCAGTTGACGTGGCCGAACGGCGCTATAGCCACGACTTACTCAGGACAAGAGCCGGGCCAGTTGCGGGGGCCGGGGCATGATCGCGCCTGGGCTGACGAGGTAGCGAAGTGGAGGTATGCGGAAGAAGCGTGGGATGATGGCCTTATCATGGGCCTGCGCGAGGGCGACAATCCCCAGGTCATGGTCACGACCACGCCCCAGAACGTGCCGATCATGCGCCAGTTGGTCAAGGATGCGCGTAGCGATGATCCGAACACTGTGCTGACAACCGGCAACACGTATGAGAACCGCGCGCACCTCGCCCCCAAATATCTCGCCCACTTGCTGAACAAGTACGAGGGGACGCGCCGTGGCCGGCAGGAACTGCATGCCGAACTCTTGGAAGACAACCCGAACGCCCTGTGGCAACGCGCGTGGATCGACGAGACCCGGATGGGTGGGGACCTGGGAAAAAAGGAACTCGACGCCCTTGTCCAGAGGCTTTTGCCTGGCATGACTTACGCCGTTGTTGGCGTAGACCCAGCCGTCTCTGCCAAAGAGACATCGAGCGAGACCGGCATCGTGACCGCGGCCACGAACGGCCATGGCGAATACTACGTCTTCGACGACGCGTCGCTGAGGGGGCGCCCCCAAGAGTGGGCCGAGGCCTCTATAGGGACCTTTCACGCGCATCGGGTGAACTGCATGATCGGTGAGGTCAACAACGGCGGCGATCTCATCGAGATGGCCATCCACACTGAAGACCCGAACATCCCGTTTAAGGCCGTCCACGCATCCAGGGGCAAGGCGACGCGGGCCGAACCGATCTCGATGCTGTACGAACAGCGCCGCGTCCACCATGTGGGCAAGTTCGGCGTGCTCGAGGCCCAGATGTGCGACTGGCAACCCAACACAGGCATGGACTCCCCTGACCGCCTGGACGCCCTTGTGTGGGCACTGACCGCCCTGCAGCGGCCCGAGCCGACGACCAGCGTCAAGGTCTACGACTCCCTGACCGACTTCGACAACCTGATGGCCGCGGACTTCGATTTGTAGTTGACATGCGCCGCGACGTGTGCTTATGTGCCCAGAGACACGGAGGCGCACCCACCATGGCGGGCAACCTGATCAGAACGGACGAGGCGGCGGAGATGCTCGGCGTCCGGCCCGGCACGCTGGCTATCTGGCGGCGGACCGGGCGGTACGGGCTCGCCTTCGTCCAGATCGGGCGGGCCATCCGATACGACCCGGAGGACATCCGCCGGTTCATTGAGGAGAGGAAGAGGGGCAAGGGGGAGTAGCATGGCAGGCCAAAAAGAAGAAGACGATGCGAGGTGGCTCAGAGAGCCTGCGGGGCAGAGGTGGCTGGCGCGGAACAGGCTCAAGCGCCGAATGGCGCGGTTGATTTGGAGGGTAAACGCACGCCTCACCCTTCGGCGGGCGTTTCTAAAGGAGGAGGAGCCCACCCCATGCCCATGAAGATCACAGCCGCGAACGTAAGGGACGGCGTCCTCCAGAGCGTGACGGTCAAGGTCCGTGGCGTCGCCGCGCCGATGGAGTTCGGATACAGTCGGGGCGCATGGTTCAAGCCGAACGGGGACCGCTGCCACCCGGCTGTTGAGGCGCGGCTCACGGATCTGTGGATTGCGTGGGGGAAGGCTGAGAGGGAGGCCCGAGATGGAATGGCGTGACGTGGTTCCGCTCGTCTTTCTGTTCCTGTTGATGGATCTCGCAATAGCGATCTTGATCGTTGCGGTGGCTTGGGCTTTAGGCACATTCACTTCCCTACCAGCGCTTTTCGTGCGGGCGCACCTCAGGAAGATCCAAGCGCTTCAGAAACGTGTTGCCGAGATCGAGGAACACGCTGACTGGAGAAGGTGAAGGCCATGACTGGATCTGTCACCGAGATTATCAACAACCTGCCGGAATGGCTCTCCCCAGAGATGGCTTGGGAGAGGGCCGTCTGCGATGCGCAGTCTTTACATCCTGACTATCCCGAGAGGGCCGTGGAGGAAATCCTGGCAGAAGCCATCGACCAACTCACTCAAGAGCGGTATGGGCCATCCTATGGCATGGCGCACGCGCGAGAAATAGCGCTCGCAAAACGATTCCCTGGGCCACCGGCGCCAAAACACGGGTCATGCCGATGCGTGATAGTGAGGACTGGTACATGACTGACCCCCACCCCGAGATCACCGCGCGGTACACGAAGAGGCGGCGGCGTGACCCGAGGGCGGATCTGGATGCCGCCCTGGCTTCCCTGTCGGGGGCGTGTTCCCCAACCGGCAAGACGGCCCATGTCGTTTCGCCTCGGCAGCAGGGCAAGACGCGGCGCCTCGAGGAGATCGAGCGCGCGAGGAGGTTCATCGAGTCCGTCACGCCCGGCGAACCCTCGGCGGTCTGGCTCGACGGGCGGCTTGTGTATGAGAGGGAAGACGGATAGGAGGAGCATGATGGCTGGAACCAACATGAAGTTCCCGATCTCGGTGACTATCGGCCCCGCGACGCGAGACGGGGAGATGTTCATCGAGATGCGCGAAAACTACGGGAACTACGGACCAGGCTGTGCTGACAAGAGGGTAATCGGCCTCTCTTTCGATTCGTGGCAAGTCTCCGTCTCCATCGATGATTTGCCCGCGCAGATAGACCTCAAAGGCGTCATGGTTTCGGGCCGTCTGCGGCATGTGCCCGACACGGATCTTGCGCGGTTCGTGCTGGATGATCCCAAAGAGGCCGAGAAGGCTCTCAAGATTCCTATCCCGCCGCAGGATAGGCGGTGTGGGACTTGTGGGACCTGGGAGAAGTATTGGTTCGACTCGATCTTGGGTAAGATGGGGCATTGCAGGGGGCCGGTCCCAGACGGGGTTGAGGTGGAGGCTGGGGATAGCCAAGGCGAAAACGACGGCAAAGACTGCCCGTGCTGGACCCCGCGTCAACCCAAAGACGAGAACGAAACAGGAAAGGGAGACCGATGAAAACGAGCGAAAGGATAGCCATCTGCATCGTGGCCGTGTTGGTAGGCGGCGGGTTGGGTTTCGGAATCGGAAGGGCAACGCGCCCCCCAGTTCCGCCCGAAGAGACCCCGGCGCTCACTGCGAGTCCGCGCCCCTTCCACACGCAGGAAGACATCAATGCGTTTGTCTTCGGGGAACTCGCTAACCAGGCGATAGTGAACGCCGCTCAAACACAGATCAACACAACCGTAGTCCGGGCGCGCGCGGAACAGGCGCGCATAGGCGACCACCAGTCGCTTCTCATTGAGGCCTTCGGCAGAAGGATCGCTGCTATCGATGCGGCCTTGTCAGGGATTTCCGAGGAGGATTGGCGCTGCCTATCCGACCACGGCGTGCCGGGATGCTCGTATGTACCAACGTCTCGGACGGCGCAATTTGAGGCCGACCTCGCCGAAGACAAGAACCGCGCACCCAAACGAAAGGACGAAGACCGATGACAGACGACCAGCAAGCCCTGAAGGAAAGCGACGGCCGGGACCAGGCGTACCAGATATTCCAGGAGGAGGTGGCGCGGTGGTACCAGTGCTTCGGGCTGATGGACTGGCACGTCGCGTGCTTCAAGGATCAGCGGGACGCGCCGGCCAGCTCGCAGCCAGGACAATCGCTGTACCTTTCGCTCCGCGACAACTTCAACGACTCGACGCCGGCCAGCGATGTCGCGCGCAGTGCGTTTCAGACGCTGATCAGCCAGGTCTTCTTCGAGGGCGACGAGTACAAGGGCGCCCACGTCAACCGCCTGACCCAGGTCGTCTGGTTCCCCGACTGGAGCGCGCGGGCCGCACAGGCGGAGAGGCAGGCTCAGGAAAGGTTGAAAGCCGAGGAGGCTCTTTTGCGAGAGGCGGATCGGGCAAAGAAGATGCCAGACGACTTTGTCGAGCCGTTGCCGGAAGACCACCCGTTGAACGTCCTCCAGGGCGTGGACCCCGCAAAAGAAGCGCCCGAGACCACGACGGCGGTCGCGCTCGACATCGTGGACCCGCTCCCGGAAAACATCGCCGACAAGGTGCGCGAGATTGAGCGGCGAGTGGTTGAAGAGGGGCAGCCCAAGGGCCCTCACCAACGGCTTGTCGAGGAGGCCTTGACCGCCACCAGAGAGTTGTTGGTCGAACTTCAGGAGGCGAACCTGGAACTGCAAGAAGCCAATGCGACGCTGCTGGCCGAACTGGACGTTGTCCGCCGCGACCTCGAGCAGATTCGCGACGAACTCGGCGGGGCCGACACGGACCCCGAAGACCCGCCCACGCCCTTCGGCTCATGCGACACGTGCACGCTCAAAGACAACCCGCCGCGCCCCGACACCCCGTGCGCGCAGGACATCAACCACACGGGCGGCTGTGGCGAGTGGAAAGGGCCGAAGACGTGTGGCGATTGTGAGACATTCGGCCACGCCAGTCCGGGCTGCTGCCTCGTCGGCGCGGACCATGAGATCTGCGGGGAGTTCATCCCAAGGACCTCTGAACACGACCCGGCGAAGGACACCCTCGTCCCCAAGATCAAGAAGGCGTTCGACGCGATGCCAGAGGCCGATAAGGGGATGCCCAACACGCTCGTCATCGACAGAGGCCTTTACCAGTTGGCGATCTGGGGCATGGAGCGCGATAGCGAGCTAAGCGCCCAGTTTGCCAAGGGCCATCAAGGTGACGCGACGAAAGGCCCTGCTGTGTTCCGCCTGCCCGGCTCCGCAGGCGCCTTTCCCATGGACATCGTCCTCGAAGAGGATGTGCCCGAGGTTGTGCGGGTGCTCTATAGGGAGCCCCAGTCGGAGATTGTTGGGCCGGTCGAAACGTCCCCCACTCCGTCAGACATGGCCCCCTCTTTCGCCCCGGCCTATCGCGGCGCCGGTTGCGTGTGGCATATCGCGTACGACTCCCGCTGGATCGAGAACCTGGCGCAAGGGTGCTTCGAGATGGACGCCACCGTCGGCGAATCTCCGACCGTCGTGGCAGTCGATCAAGACACATGGCACGCCATGTATTCCGATATCGACAAGGATGGCACAAACGCGTGGCTTGACGACCAGTTCGTTCTGAGTATGAGGGTAGAAAAGCAAGGGGGGCCGCACTGGCACCTTTTGGTAGAGATCCACCCCTGCTGCGAAGGGATCATAATCCTCATGTACCGCACCCCCGAGCATCTCGTGGCGTACGGGGAAGCGTTGGCGAGGGAACAGGGGTCCGTCGAAGAGAACGAGAAGCCCGAGTCCGGCCGGAACGAAATCCCCATCAACACGAGTTGCTGGGGCTGTCCTGCGACGGACTTGCAGTATGACATTGAGGGCGCTATCGCCCTGTTCAGAGAAACGCACGGGAAACCCCCAGCCGCCTTGCACTTCACGAGCAGCGATTGGCGCATGCTTTTCGACCACGCCCAGGTTGGCGAGTGGTTCAGAAGCACGGTGGACGCGGCGAACGGGCGACTTGTGGACCAAACGTGGCTGTCGAGCGTGCTGGGGTTGCCTGTATGTGTCGGCGAAACGGCGACGTGCGTCGTGGGCCCTGTCGAGACTGTCAAAGAAACCCCTTGACACCGCCCCCGCCCATGCGTTACGGGTAGAGTCCTACGGGGGTCGGCCCCCGAGACGAGTCGGCATCCTCCCCGACTCACCCCCTTCGGGCCGGCCGACCCCCAACCACCGACAAGGCGAACGCATGATGGCGAAAGCATCCAAAGGCGACACCCATGCAACACAGGAGGGCGCGGCGATCCAGGAGTCGATGAAAGTCTTGGGCGCGGTTGTGCGGCAACTGCAAAACTTGGCTGGCAACGTCAAGTCCGTGTTGGCTACTCTCGCCGAGTTTGAGGAGACCACGAAGCCGGAAGACGCTTAACAGCCCCTCTCGGCACGTGACATAGCAAGACCAGAAGCCCCGGCCAAAGAGCCGACGCCTCTGTTTCCCCACCCGGGGAGGCAGGGGCGTTTTTCCATGTCAGACCACCACTGTCAGGACAGGATGGCGAATGTCTCCCAAGGCGAAGCAGGTTGCCAAGAACACCACCGCAGGAATCGGAGCCTTTCTCGTGGCCGCACTTGCGCTCTTCGGGGCAATACGGGACCCGGCGGTCGCAGATGAGGCGCGGGAGACCACGCAGACGACGACTATCGCCGTGAATACCGCTGCCATCGACTCTCTTTCGGTGAAAACCGACTCTGACCGGCAGGCGATGCAGAAAGCCATACTGGACATATCCGTCGACGCCGCCCGGACGGCCGCAGCTGCCGAAGCGCAGAGCAAGACCGTTGACCGCTTGGTCGACGCCGTCACGGCCCATATTCAGACACCACACGGGACCCCTTGATGGTAATCGCCGCCCCCCCAGACCCCGCAGGCCTTGTCCAGGATCTCCGCGCCTTCCTCGACGAAACGTCGGCCGAGGTACCGGGGTCCGTGTCGAGCCGCAACGGCCGGCGGATCGTCAACGCGACCACCGAGCGCCTCCAGCGGTATTTCCGGGCCCTCGAGCGGGCTATGCCACGCCGGTCCATCGCCGCCCTGTCCGCCCAGTGGGCCCAGGTGATCCCCTCCGACCGCGAGGCATCGGATGGAGAGGTCGCCCAGATCGAGCAGCAGGCGCGGGCCATCATCTCCCCGTCCGTCGATGCGCTGTCCGACCGGCTGGAGACCCTGCTCTCTGAGAACGGGGCCGTCGCCTACACCGAGTCCGCCCGCCAGGTCCAGGACGCCGCTGTCAAGGAGTTCGGCCTGCCTGCGCCTGAGGTGCCCCAGTTTTCCTGCCCCGCCCGATTCGTCGAGGTGATTCCTGGCATCCGCGACCTGCCTGTACCCGAAGAGATCCGCCAGTTTGCCCGCGCGTGGTCCACCGGCCGGGTGGTCGGGCTCGACGAAACGTCGCTGACAGAGTTGTCGGAGACCATCGCACGGGCCCTCCGCCAGAAAAACAGGGGCGTGGCAGACGTGGCGCGGGCCCTGCGCGCCAAGTTCGACAGTTTCAGCGACGACCGGGCGGCGCTGATAGCCAACACCGAGATGAACTCGATGATGTCCACCGCGGCCCTTGAGAAAGGGTTGTCGCTCGGTTCCACGCAGAAGACGTGGATCACCGTGGGCGATGATCGAGTGTCTCAGCAGATCTGTGAGCCCAACGAGGCGGATGGGCGGATCGATATCCGGGGGGCGTTCGGTTCTGGGCATACGAACACGCCGGGACATCCCCGTTGCCGCTGCTCAATCGTGACCCTCGGCGCCACAAGGGCATCGGTCGCCGAGGGCGTGAGTCCGGCCGGCCAGCAATCATTTCTTCGGCTGGTGGGGACCACCGCGGTCATCGGGCTCATCGTCGAGCCGATTCTGAGACCACCGCCCGGCGAGCAAGAGGTGGAACCTGAGGCTTGATCCCCACCGTCGGGAACCGCTGAGGCGGAATGCGAGCACCAAGAGCGCAAACGATGGCGAAAACGACCACAAAACGCACCCCCCGCAAGAAGGGCAAGGCCGCTCCCGCGACCGCTATGTCCGACACGGCCGCCACGGTCGAGATGGCTTCGACTGCGGGCGGCGCCGTGTCCGACCGCGATGCCCTGTTGATGCGCGTCGACGCTGAGTACCAGGAATTCCGCCAAACGAGCGAGAGGTTGTTTGCGGGTCTGACCGGGCGGGGCGACGCGGCGAGCTCGCTCACGAACAAAAAGGTGGCGCAGCGCGCCCGCAAGTTCTTCCGCTGGGATGGGCCCTCCCATCAGATCGTCCGGATGTGGACAGACTACAGCATCGGGAACGGGATTGTGGCCCACAAGGCCGAGGAAGAGGGCAAACAGGACACACTCGACGCCTTCTGGGAACACCCGGCAAACCGCCTGCAGCTCTCTTCCTTCGGCCAGCGCCGCAACTCGGACCGCACCCTGGTGGACGGCAACCTGTACTATGCGCTGTTCGTGACCAACGGGGTGGTCAAGGTCCGGGTCATCGATTCACTGCAGATGGTCGGCACTATCTCGAACCCCGAGGACTCGGACGAGGTATGGCTCTACGTCCGCGAGACGGTTGACAAGGCCCAGAAGAAGACCACGTGGCTCTATCTGTCCCTCGACGCCTTCCGGGAAAAGAACGTGACCGTCACGGAAGACACGACGCTCGCCGAGAACGCCCACGCGGTGAATGTCGCCGAGGACGGCACGGTGAAGGTCACACACGGCAGCAAGGTCCGATTTACCGAGAAGGCCGCCGTCTATCACCTGATGTTCAACGCCGTAGGGTTCGACAGCACGGGGCTGTCCGTCTTGGCCGGTTGCATGGACTGGGCGTTCCTGTTCCTGAAGTTCATGAAGGCCCGGTCGGCGATCCAGCAGGCCCGCGCCCAGTTTATCACCAAGACGGCTATCAAGGGCGGCCCGACAGATGTGGCGAACTTCGTCGCGGCCCGTGATTCGACGATCACCGCGACCGATCGCACGGACACGAACCCACCGCACGCCTACGGGTCCGAAGAGGTACACAACCAGGCTGTGGCGCCCGTCGAGATCAAGCAGGAGACCGGCGGGGGCGACGCCATCAAGGACGGGGGCCAACTCCTCCAGGCGTGCGGCCTCTATGCCGGGATCTTCCCAATCTACCTGGGGGCCGGCGAATCGTTCCGCCTGGCGACCGCGACGGCCATGGTCGGGCCGATGATCCGGATGTTCTCCGCGTACCAGAAGTTGCTGACCGACACCTATGCGCTGATCTCCGAGTTCGCGCTCGAGCAGTCGGCGGGGAGCGACACCGGGAGCAACAATGTCACCATCCTCGCCGCGCCGGTGGAAGAGGAAGAGGCGGCCGAGCGACTGAAGGCCGTTGCGGCGGCGGCCACAGCCCTGGGGCTCCAGGGCGACGAGCAGGTGCGGCGGCTCACCCTGACACTCATGGGGGTCGAGAACCCCGACGACGTGGAAGCAGAGGCCACCGAGGATGACGACGAGCCCGGCATGTCGAGCGCCGAGGGATACCTTGCGATGCGCGAGAGCGTGCAGGCGCTGACACAGACGTTGCGAGCCAAGAATGAGCCCGATAGCGCCCCCGACGATGAAACAGGGGCGGCCGACGGCGACCAAGAGGAGACAGACGATGCCTGACGACGAAAAGGGTAAGGCCAACGATCTGAGCGCGGCGTTTCACGATGTTGAGATCTTCCGCACGGGTGACTATGGCTACAAGGGCAAGTTCGGCCGAAAGGATCTCGACGCCATGGCGCAGGGGTACAACCCGGCCCAACATGAAGCGCCCGTGACCCTTGACCATGCCCAAGAAGGCCCTGCGGCGGGGTGGGTCGAGAAGATTGAGCGCCGGGGCAACAGCATTTTTGCCCGCCTGACAGGCATGGCCACGGATCTGATGGAAGCCGTGAAGGCTGGGCGATACAAAACGCGGTCTATCGAGGTTTGGCACGACCCCGTCGGCTTGCGCGCCGTGACGTTCTTGGGCGCAGGCGTTCCTCACGTCAAGGGGATGCGGAAGATTGCGTTTTCCGATGACGGGGCGGACGGCAAGTATGACTCTTTCGATTTTGATGCCGAATCGGCCGAGGATCTCCAGGAGACAAAGAGCGAGGCCGGCCAAGCCTTCCCCGCCGAGGCCTTCGCCTACGTCCCCGACGCCGAGGACTCAAGCGGCTGGCGGTTGCGGCTCTGGGAGAACACCGAGGACAAGGTCACCCGCACGCAGTTGGGCCGGGCCGCCGCCGCGTTCTCGCCCCAGGGCTTTCACGGCCGCCGCACCGAGGTTCCGAGCAACGCCGTGGCCGGGGTCAAGCGGACCATCCGCTCGGCCTATCGCTCCATCGGGGTCCCCGAGGACGAGATCCCGGCGGCCGTCAAGATGAACGAGTCCGTGGTCGTCATCGACGGCAAGCCGCTGCCGCGCGGGGCCTTCGCATTGGCTCTGGACGAAAACGACCCGACCACCTGGGCCCTGCGGACATGGGAGGACAAGGACAGCGGGCCGACCAAGGAGCGCCTTGGCCAGGCCGTCGCGCACTACACGCCCGGCGGGTTCGGGGAACAGCACGCCAAGGTCGCCGAGATGTGCAAGGACGCTGATCTGGCGCGCTACGCCGCTGCGCAGCTCGCCACGGACTACGAGGCCCTCGGCGAGACGGTCCCCGAGTGGATCGAGAAGGCAGTAACGGCTGGACAGGCCATCAATCTGTCCGAGATCGACCTGGAGACGTTCACGCGGGCTCGGCCCGATATCGTCCAGGAAATCCAAGAGCAACACGAGGAGACTATCATGGCGGACAAAGAAGAGGCTCTCCAGGCCGACCTGGACGTAGCCACAAAGGAGCGGGACGAATTCAAGGCCGCTCTGGACACGAAGGACGGCGAAGTTGCCGAACTCACCGCGAAGGTGGACGCGTTCGAGGCAGACAAGGCCAAGGCGGAAATGTCCCAGAAGATCGAGGACGCTATCGCCAATGCCGAACTGCCCGACGACGCCAAGACCAAACTTCGCGAACAGTTCGCCGACGCCGAGACCGACGAGGGCGTGGCCGGTGCGATCGAGAATGTCGCGCTGGGCATGACCTTCGCCGAAGAGAAGGGCGGCGAGGTCAAAGGCATGGGCGATGACGAAGGGACCCCGGATCTCAACGACCGGAGTCAACTGGACGCCGCCGCCAAGGAAAAGGCCGCCAAGGACGGGACTTCCTACACGGATGCCCTCCGCTCGCTCGGCCCGAAGAAGTCGTAGTGGCGCCGAGTGAAGAAACACACCACACATGGGCCGAATTGAGAGTAGGCCCGAGGGAGAGCCATTATGGCTGAAGGCAATGCAAACATCTCCATTCCTGCCACATCCGGGGTCGCTATTGCTCGGTATTTTGCGGTGGAACTGGACACCACAAACACCGACGCCACGAAGGTCTCGGTTGACCTTGTCGGCGCTGGCGAGCAGGTCTTTGGCGTCACCGGCCAGACCACGACCGAGGCCAACAAAGACGTTGAGGTTGTCGTCTACGGCAAGACCTGGTGCACGGTGGATGGTAACGCTGGCGCGATTGCGGCTGGCGACTACCTGTTGGCCGATGCCAGCGGGCGCGGCGTCAAGTCGACCACCGACCTGGACAAGATCTTCGCCATCGCCCTTGCGGCGTCTACGACAGCCGGGGAACTCATTCCCGTCTTCGTGTTGCCGCCTGGGTCCGAGCGCTCCATCGCCTAACCGAGACAAAGGAGAACAGAACCATGCCAGATCTGAAAGAAGTACACGAAGATGCAGCGCTCACCAACGTCTCGATTGAGTTCGCGAACGGCGTTTTCATGGCTGACGCGTTGGCGCCGAGCATTGCGGTTGTCAAGCAATCGGATGTCTATTTCATCAACGACGTCCTGAGAGAGGCGGCGCGCCAGCAAGCCACGAACCGCGCGCCCGGGACGAAGGCCGAGGTCGTGACGCGGCACTTCACGACCGGCAGTTACTCTGCCAACGACCACGCGCTCACCGAGCCCCTCCCCGACGAGGTCTTGCAGAACGCGGACGTGCCGATCAACGACGAAATTGGCGTTGTGAATTTCCTTACGGAGATGATCGGCGTCGACAGGGAGATCGCACTCAAGGTCGCCATCGACGCCGGCGTTACGGCCACCACCGCCCTGACGGCGGGGTGGGACGAAGACACCGGCGATCCGATTGCCGAGGTCAAGGTCGGCACCAAGGCCATCCGCGACGCCACCGGCAAGCAGCCGAACGTCATCGGGATGGACATCGACGTGTTCGAGGCGCTCCAAGATCATCCGTTGATCGTGGACCGCGCGAAGGCGACCGGCAGTATCGACCGCCCGACCGTCGTCAACGAGGCCACCATCGCACAGATTTTCAACGTCGACCGCGTTGTTGTGGCATCGGCGAAGAAAAACACGTCGGCCAAGGGGGCCGCAGCCTCCATGTCGTCGATCTGGAGCGACACGGTCTACATCGGCTTCGTCGAGGCGCTCGGCATTCGCAGCAACTCGATGGCCCAGACGTTTGCGTGGAATGGGTCTCCGAACGCGGTCGCAGGCCGACTCGTCAGTCGTTGGCGAGACGACGAGCGGATCTCCGACATGATCCGCCTGAACCACTGGTACGACCAGAAGGTCGTCACCGCTGGCTCCGGCTACCGGCTCACGAACGCCCTCCAGGCGTAGGATAGCGTTGGGGGCAAACCGGGCAGGCGTCTGGGGCCCACGTAAACGGGTCCCGGGCGCCGCCCAACACGACAGAGAGGATAGTCCGATGCCTGAAAAAGGAACGAAGTTCAAGAACACGGGGCGCGAGATCATGAAGGTGTCGAAGGACTCGTATTTCGACATCACGCCCCGCTACAAACGGCTCCTGGACGACAACAACGGCGTTCAGGTCGAGGCCCTCAAGCGCGCCGGCTGTCCTTTCCCGACGATCCACAAGCAGTGGCGGACCGACAAGATCGAACTGGTTGGGATGGCCAAGCCGAGGGTGCGCGGGCGCAACGATCCGCACCCGTTCCCCGAGGCGTTGCCGCGCCGGGGCGCCGCGCCGGCGCCTGTGACGACGATGGTCGACGAAGAGCCCGCGACCCACATCGATCTCGACGAAGAGGTTGCCCCAGAGGCGCCGGAGAAGCCCAAGAAACCCGCGAAGAAGACCCGCAAGAAACGAACCGCCAAGAAGAAGAAAAAGACCACCAAGAAGTAGGGCCCAGCAGGGCCGAGGAGACTGACATGAAGAACCGAACGATTCGACAGGCCGTTATCGCCTTGGCCCTTATGCTGGTCGTGGGCGTGCTTTGCATGGCCCTGAAGCCCTTCAACGACGGGCAGACGCAGCAGATCAACACTGTTCGGACACAGAACCTGAACGTTGTCACCGGTGGGACCTCAACGCTTGCCGGGACCCTTTCTGTGACGGGTACGGTTACCGTGACCGGCACATTGACCCACGGCAAGCGGGTTCTCGCCAATACCAATGCCGTCATCACAAGCCCGAGCACGACGATCAGCGCCGCCGCAACGACCGAACGCATTACCCTGACCAGCGATGAGAGCATTACCGGCATCACGATCACCGGGGCTACGCTCGGCGAAGTGATCGTCATCGTTGCCGGGACCGATGGGACCAACACGATGCAATTCGACGACGGGACGAGCTACACCCTCGGCGGTAACCGGGTCCTCACCGAAGGCAACGGAAGCGTCCTGGGCCTACTGTGCACGAGCGCCGATGGGGACGACTTCACCCAGATGTTCTTCAGCGCCAACTAAGAAGGGAGGCAAGACATGAGCACGCATGGAAAGATCACACCGGGCGGCATCGCTATATCGATCCTCTGTCTTGCCGCCCTTCTCGCACTCGCTTCGGCCGCGGGCGATTTCAACGACGGGCGCGGCCAGGTCAGGTCGGGCTCTGTGAGCAGTGGCGTCAACACGCCCTTCGTCACGCAGGCCACCGGCGGCGAGACCCGCCTGTTGATATCTACAACCCTGGCGCTGGTCGCGGGCGATACCACGACGACGATCAACCCGACCACGGCCTGGGAACTGGTCGAGGTCCGGCTCCACCTCAGTGCGAACGCGACGACCACCACCCCGTTCCTGGCCCAGATTGACCACGGGTCCGGCGTGGAGTTCGATACGGTGGTCATCTCGGAGAGCATGCAGAACGACGCCGACCTGGTTATCCAGTTCGATCCTCCGATGAACTTCAGGGCCACCGACTCGGTGACATTCAGTTTCCTGAACGACGACTCGGATACGGTTGGTCTCGAGGCCATGTGGAGGGCGCTGCCATGATTCGCAAGCCGACAAGGTGCGAGGTCACACTGTGCGCCCTGATGGTAATCGCGGCGTTGTGTGGCGCGAGAACGACGGTCAAGGACGGCGAGGACAGCGCCAGGAAGGCCGCGAGGTTGACAGCCAAACTCGACGGGCATGTCCACGCCTATGAGCATTGGTTTGGCCTTGCCGCCGTGCCGTCTGGAGAGACGCATCGCGCCGATCACGAGACCTTCACGACCTTCCAGATGGACGCCGGGAACGATGATTTTGGCGACTTCGTGCAGATTATGGGTAGTGCGGACACGCCGCACGTTGCCGGGAACAACTTCTACGACCTGCACGAGATCTTCGTCGAGAACGTGCAGCAGTTCAACAGCACCCACCAGATGCAAATCGCTTTCGGGGCGACGACCGCGACAGCCATTGCCGAGAACACGCTCCTTGAGATCGTTTTCCGCCCCACTGGCGCTGCGTCAACGGAAGTGTCGGTAGAGGTGATCGGCAAGCGGCACGACGCGGGGACCAAGGCCTGGGCGCGCGTCTGGGCGGACGGCCAGGCGAGCGGGACGGTCGATATCCTTTTCGGTATCACGGAGTCGGTGGAATGAGGAAATGGCCACAGACTACGCCAAGAACGGTAAGGCGAACTGCTGGGGCTTCGCGGAGACAGGTACCTGCGCGGCGCACCAGACGATTTCCCCGCAAGACCATGTGGGCCTTCATCGTCCTGGCCCTGATCGCCCTGTTTGGCTCTGGCGCCATGAATGTGATCGTCGATGGTGTCCGGCGGGTGGTAGCCAACTACGCCTACGCAATCCAGTTCGACACCGATGTCGAGCCCCCCGAGGAACACAACCCCGGCCAGATGTTCTGGGACTCTGCGGCTGGCACGCTTGCGTTTCGGGCCAACGTCACCGGGGTGACGAACCAGATTGGCCAGGAGTCTTGGGTGGTTGCGCGCAACGAGACGGGCGAAGAGGTCACCAACGGCCAGGTGGTATACATCTCGGGCGCCACGGGCAACAGGCCGACAATCGCGCTCGCCCGAGCGGACGCGGAGGATACCAGCCGGCTGCTCGGCGTGGCCACACATGATATTGCGCACAACACGAACGGAAAGGTAACAGTCTTCGGGCTCGTGCGGGATCTCAATACCAGCGCGTTTTCCGAGGGCGACGACATCTTTCTGTCGGCCGCCGTTTCAGGCGCCACCACAGACACATGCCCATCGGCCCCCACGGAGTTCCCGATGCGCGTCGGGCAGGTAGTAGCCGCGCACGTCAGCAATGGCGAGATCCTTGTGAACATCGTTCCCGTGGTTAATGTGGCCATTCGTTCTCGTATGGTTGCTATCAACATCTTCGACTCGGCTACGTCTGTGACGGTCGGATCTGGCATCAACGGCATACCAATACCGGCAGCACTGAACGGGCTCGAGCTGACAGATGTTCTGGCCACCGTCAACACGAAAGGCGTGACCGGTACCACAAACGTGATGGTGGTCCGCAGGAGGGGCGGTGCAAATGCCGACATGTTGAGCGCCGCCGTCACCATCGGCGACGAGTTCTTCGCCAACGACGAAACGATCAACACGTCGAATGACGATGTTGCGACCGGCGACGAGATCTACTTCGACGTGGATGCCATCCATTCCGGTACCGAACCTTTTGGGCTCTCCGTCGTTTGCACGTTCGAGTAGCAGGACAGGCTGATATGAGGATCGCGACACTCACTCTCTTCCTTTTCCTGACCGTTGGCCTGGCGTTCTGCGCGGACTACTACATCGACTTCGATTCGGGGTCGGATGCCAACAACGGCACGTCCGACTCCACGGCATGGAAACACTGTCCCGGCGATCCGAATGCGACCGGCGTGGCCGACTCGACTACGCCGGCGGCCGGCGACACCTTCCTGTTTCGTGGCGATGTCGTCTATCGTGGCAACCTTGTGATTGCCACAAGCGGAACGAGCGTCTCGCTGATCACCTACAAGGGCGATGGTTGGGGGTCGCCCGACGCTATCCTGGAGGGTGCAGACGTGTGGGCTCCTTCGTGGACGCAATGCACGACATCCACGGAGTGCTATGGCAACGAAAACTGGGCCAACATCTGGTACACCACCGCACCCGCAGGGTTCGCTACGTTTCAGTCAGTTTATGAAGACGCGGCGTTTCTCTGGTTTTCCCAAGATCCCGCCCCGGAATATCCGATATTCTTCAACACCCACGAAGGGCAGACGCCTATTCCGCTGGACTCTGAGACCACTTCCGCGACACGAACAACCGTTACGGATCAAACGTACTTCACTCAATCAGACTCGTCGTATTGGGATGATTCTTACGTCATGCTTTTCCATATCTCAAGTTCGTTGTCTTTCTCGCCCATCACATCTTTCAATCCCGCTACAGACACGATTACTTTTGACGATATCGGGGCGGATCTCCATACGGATGTCGATGGTGGATATTCCATTCTTGGCCATCCCGGCGTGATGAATTCCGCTGGCACGGTTGGCTACAAGGACAACACCGTCTTTATCTGGACACACGACTCCGACGCCCCATCGAATCATGTTTACAGCGTGTCCCAGAGGCCCGTAGGTGTCAACTTCTCTGGTTGCCAGTACGTGGTCTTTGAAGGTTTTGAGATTCGTGGGTTTTATGGCGATCTGGGCGAGACGGGCGGGGTAGGGGTTTACACGTGGAACACCTCGGCATCTGATATCATCGTTCGGAACAACGAGATCCATAACCTGCGTTCGATGGAGCGGGTTGGCTCGATTCGCTTGCACGAAGGTGAAGCGTTCGAGGTCACCTCGAATTACGTCCACCATTCTCAATACAACCCCGGAATTATGTTGACAGGGGATCGCAACAAAGTGGACAACAATACGGTTGAGTATGTTGGGTATGTTGGGATTTGGTTTCAAGGATGTTCTGACAGTCAGGCTACAGGCAATCTTGTCCAGTACTGTTGGGGAACTCATGCGAACGGCTTGTCGGTCTACGCGCAGTCATCCAATGTTCTCGTGGCGCACAACAGGATTCTGATGTCAAGCGCGAACATCCCTTTTACCATGTCGGATTCCGAAGACATCTATACGATAGGCAACATCTTTGATGGTGGAGAAGCCGCTTGGGGTATCGCGGTATGGAGTCCATGCCGAGGCACGAATTACGTGCTCCATAATTCGGTGATGAGGAGTGTCGATGACATCGGCTTCGTAGGGACACTGGGCTCTATGTTTGTCGTCCGGAACAATATCATTGACGGTGGGACTGCGGACGATAGGGCTTACAACCTGTACTGCGGACTACGTTGGGATCAAACTCCGGCCCCCCCCGAGTGGTATCCCGAGACCGGAGAAATCGTAGACGAAGACACCACCTCGACGTTCTCTGACTACGCCGGAGGGGACTTCCACCTGGTTGCCGCAAATCAGGGGATCGGCGCCGGCACCGATGTCTCGGCCATGTTCCCGACCACAGAGTTCCCGGACTATGATTTTGACGTGGATGTGGACGGGGTTTGTCGCCAGGCCGGAGTATGGACGATGGGGGCCCTGGAGTTCGCGTCAGCAGAATCCACCGCCACTATCAGCGCAGCATCGCCAGTAGTCATATTCTTCTAATCAGGCAGAGGTTGCGAGATGACATTCACTTACGATCCAGAGGTCTTGACAACCACGCTCTCGCAAGTCCGGTTGACGATCCAGGACACGGATTCCGCGTCCCCGGTCTTCACCGACGAGGAACTGGATTACTGGATTGGCGAGACGGCGACGGTCCGGCTCGCATCGGCGATGGCCCTCGAGGCCGTGGCGAGTAGCAAGTCGCGGCTGGCTAAGATGCAGAAGACGCTCAACTGGACGATGGACGACAGGGCGGCGGCCGAGTCCCTTCGCAAGCAGGCGGCGGCGCTACGCGAGGACGCGGATGCCAACGTGGCGGCCCGCGGCGTCATAGAGAAGGGGCACACGCCGTACAACAGTTGGGACATCCAGCGCAAGGAGGAGCAACGCAGTGGCCTCGGATGATGCTTTCACCGCCGCCCTGATCCACACGTGCACGATCCAGCGTGACGGCCGGGCTGTGACCGATGCGACGAACGCGAGCCCAATAGTGGTCACGGGCGCCGGGCACGGGTTCTCAGACGGGGAGAAAGTCCGGGTCGAGGATGTCACGGGCAACACGGCGGCGAACGGGGACTTCGACGTTGCGGCGGCCACGGCAAACACCTTCGCGCTCGCGGGGTCGACAGGGGACGGGGCGTACGTTTCGGGGGGTAGGGTGTGGGAAGTCGATGGGGGTGGGCAGAGGGTGCCCGTGTGGACAGATCTGGCTACCGGGGTGGCGTGCCGACACGAGGTCTTGTCGGGCTTCGGCGCCGTGAACCAGAGCAACACGAGCCAACGGGCGGAGGTGGTTGACGTGAACCTGCTTTTGCCCCGGCTGACAGATATCACCGAACGGGACAGGATAATCGATGTGGTGAACCCGTCGGATTCGAGCGTGGTCGACGCTGGCCCCCTGTCGCCTATCAAGATCCACCGTCAGGACGACGACGTGGACGAACACCACGTCGAAGCCGAGTGCGAGAGGGTGAGGTCGTAACATGGCCAACGATTCGGGCATGACCCTCAAGTTCAACAAGGCGGCGGAGAAGAAGATCCTCGCGGCAGGCGATACGGTTATGACCCGGGTCATGGAGGAGATGGAAGTCGAGGCAGTCCAGCGCTCGCCCTACAAGACGGGCACGAACCGCCGCTCGATAGCGTGGAAGAAGATCACCGGCGCCGTGTGGCACATCTTCACGCAGTCGGGCTACGGGGCGCACCTCGAACTCGGGACAGGCCTTTTCGGCCGTAGTAAGGAGCGGATCAGGCCGAAGACCAAGAAGGCGCTGTTCTGGCCCGGGGCCCCCCATCCGTTCGCCTCGGTCAAGGGGATGAGGGCACAACCGTACCTGAGGCCGGCCTTCAACGCCGTGAAGCGGCGGATACGCAAGATCATCGACGGGGTGGTCACGTAATGACGACGACGCGCGAACACATCCGGGACCTCTTGGTCAACAACTCGGCGCTGACCGCAGTTGTCGCCGCGAAGGATATCGGCTCGCCCCGTGCCAGTCGGGCTATCCCGCGGGAACGCGGGAGCGTCGTCTTCGCAGGAAACGGGGGCGACACCGACGCGGTTGGCCTGGTCCGCGATCCGTCATGGACCGTCATGTGTTACGCAAACACGGCCGAGGACGCGATGGAGGTCTATGAATTGGTCAAGGTGGCCCTCATAGGCACCCCGGACAACCAGCCCGAACAGAGAGCCACTTGGGCAACATACGGCATTCACAGCGCGTTGCCCGAGCAAGAACCCCAGGAGCCGCCCATCGAGGCAGACGGGCCGGACAAGGGCATCCCGATGGTGTTGGGTTTCTTCACCGTCACATTCTTGGGCGTAACGTAGGCCGCCCTTAGGAGACCATCATGGCTGTAACAGAGATCAACATCCTCAGGGGTATTGTGGAGCCCTACACGACCGACTTCGTGGCCGGGAATGACCCGGTGAACGTCGCCGACCAGGTGATAGACTTTTCGTCCTGGGACCAGATGACCGCCGGGACCGACGAGGGCGCGAAATTGAACCTCAACTTCGAGTGGCAGGAGACCATCGTCCAGGAGCACCGGGCGGCGATCGAGGCCCAGCTGATCCGCGAGGGCGGGACCGTCACCTTCGACACGAAGGAGTCGGACCTGCTGACGATCAGCGAGACGCTGGCGCCGTCAACCTATACCGTTGCGGCTGCGGCGGGGACCAACCCGAACGTGCTGGGGGGTGGCGACAAGGCGATTGTCGCCACACAGAGCCTCGCGTTCTCTGGTGACGGCCCGGCACCCGCCGCCGGAGTCGGGCAGGTCTGGTATTTCCCCAAAGTGCGCCTCGACAGTATCGAGGAGATCGCGTTCAACAAACTGGGAGACGTGATGTTCCGATACACGTGGGTGCTTCTGATGGACGCGGCCCGGAGCGCCGGGGAGAGAATGTACAAGGTCTTCGAGATCACATCCGCATAGGCGGGGAAAGGTGCTGCCATGACAGACGCGCAGCCAAAGGAGAAACGGAGTAAGACAGAGCGTATCCTCCAGACGTTCGAGGTGACTATGGCGGGCGAGGTCCTGACCCTGCCCGTCAAGTCCATCTTGGCGAACAGGGCGTTTCGCAAATCGCTGGGCGAGATGGTCAGCTCGCTGGTCCGGAACAACCAGGACCCGGTCCTTGATCTGCTGGACAAGATGAACGACGACGGGACCATGGAGAATCGCGAGGCCCTGCCATCGCTCTGTGATCTGATGCCGACCCTGATGTGCGACGGGTTCGACTTCATGCTCGACATGTTGTGGCAGTACGCGCCGGAACTCAAGAAGTACGAGCCCGCTCCGGACGGCACGATCGGCGAGGGCAAGGCGACGGACGAGGAGATCATCGACGCGGCCTGTGAGGTGCTGCAACTGGTGTTCCCTTTGCTCAAGACGTTGTGGACGAGGGCGCTGCAACAGATGGCCGGAAACAAGGCGAAGGCCGAGAAGACGAAGCCCTAAGCGACGACGACAAGTTCTCGCGCGCCATGTTCGTCGCCCTCACCGAGTGGCATGTCGGCCCGGACGAGATCCTCAACACCTGGAGCGACGAACGCTTGGCCGTCATGTTCGAGGAGCGCGAGGCGATGATCGAGGCGCAGAAGAAAGCGGCGGAAGACGCGCAGGCAAAGGCTGGGCCCAACGGAAGCGGCGGCAAGAAGAAGATCAGCGGGGCCGCGTGGATGGCAGCAAACGGGGTCAGGGCGACGCGGGTGGGGCCCGAGAAGAAGGCCAAGGGAAAGACCGATGGCGATTAAGATTTTCGACGCACTTGGGGTTGTTCGCCTGGATACCAAGGGCCTGAAAAATGGGCTCAAGGACGCCAAGAGCATCGCAGCCAAGGGAATTGCCTCGATCGGCGCCGTACTGAAAAAGGGGGCGAAGATCGCGGCCGTGTCTATTGCCGCGATCGGCGCCGCTATCACGGCCGCGACCGTGGCTATCGCCAAACTCGGCACAGACGTAATCGAAAGCGAGAACCTCTTCGAGGTCTCTCTCGGCAAGATGGCCGAGGCGG
>DAOVZQ010000358.1 GCA_030635025.1 bacterium | reverse complement strand
GGATGACGCCCTCAGGGAGATCGCGGCCCAGTCCGTCGAAAGCCGACGGGGAGCCGATCAGGACGAAGGTGTCGCGGTCCTTGCCATAAGAAACGTCGCTGATCCAGCGCTCGGTCAGCGCGGTTGTTACCCGGAGGTAGGATAGGTCCATCTCGAACCATTCGGTGCGCGAGTAGGGACGATTCTGCGGATCGGGCCAGGTCCGCGAGAAAAGGAGGTGGGTGCCTTTGGGGCTGAACGTCCAACTCGATGCGCTCACGTCGCCGGCGGTCAGGCGTCGCGCCTCGCCGCCGGGATAGGTCACTTCCACGAGATAACTGCGGCCGCGCCACCAGGGCCAGCGGTCCTCGATGGCCTCGAGGCGCTTGACCTTGCGCTCGTCCTTCTCGGCCTCGACACCGAACCCGTAGACCAGGGATTCGCCGTCGGGATTCCAGGCGTAACCCTCGAAGTCCTCGATGCCGTGCAGGACGGGTGTGACGGTTTCGTCGTCCAGGTCGTAGACCCAAAGGGTGGTCTTCTCGTCGTCGCTCGACGTGTACGAAACGGCGTGTCCGATCGGTAGCCACTGCACGCGCCCGGGTCCGTCAACACCGCGCCACGAGCGGATCAGATTGCCGGCCTTCGTGTCGCGGATTTCCAGCCAGGTCTCGCGCTCGCCGCCGGGGCCGTAGGCACCGAGGGAGACGGCCACCAGCGCGCCGTCGAGCGACAGGGCGATCGAGGAAATCTTGGGCGCGTCGAGTACGTCGCGGATGTCGACGGCCCGCGTGGGGTCGATCGCGAACGACACGGTCTCCATGAGCGCCTCGTCCTCGAAGACCAGCTCGCCCTTCAGGTCGGCGCTCAGTTTCGCCTTGGCCGCCACGTCGTCACCCAGGACGACCCGCACCAGCAACAGGCTCGTCCCGGCCTGGAGCGAGAGTTCACCCGAAGGTTCGTCGCCATCCAGCGAGATCGCCTCGCCGTCCAGCCAGGCCTTGGCCTTGCAGGCTGTCGGTAGCTTCAAGGTCGTATTCATGAACCGATCGGTCGTCACATAGGTGGCCAGCCAGGTCTCCACCACGCCCTGATAACCGAGCGCGACGACACCGTCGTCCTTGGACCACCCCTTCGACTTCGCCGTCGGCCGCAACAGCACCGCACCAGGCGTGGGAGCATCGATAAAGTCGTCGGCCGTGAACTCGCCCGGCTTCTCGTCATGGAAAGCCGGAAAAGCCAACTCGACGGGAGCCTTGTGGAGCCAGGCGTCGATGGACAGGGTCAGCTTGGCCTCTTCCGCCTCCTCGGCGAGCGAAACGATACTGAACAACGATACAGCCAAAAGGACAGCGACGGTGATCCTCATGAAAGCCTCCAGAAAAAGTCGTAGGAAACGGAAAAACCATTCTGCCACGCAAGCGCCCCCCAAGCAACCCCCACCCATACGCAATAAGGTGAGGTTAGTTGACGAAAATTCGATATGGAGAGGGAAGGAGAGAGGGCCATGCGCCGAGGCGTAGCGACCGTCTCGGCGCATGGCCCTCTCACCTTCCCTCGGCCCACCATTGATTTTTCCCCAATAACCCCTCATCCTATCCAGTCATGGACTACAGGAGACGACTAACAAAGGCGGGCCTCTTCCTGCGCCGCCTCCAACGCGAGATCGGGTACGACGACTGCATGGGCATGGCCGCGCAGATCGCGTACTTCATGATGCTCGCCATCTTCCCGTTCCTCTTGTTCATTCTGAGCCTGATCAGCTTCCTACCCATTCTCGAACCCGATCAGGTCCTGAACAGTCTGCAGGAGGCGTTGCCGCCACCCGCGTTCGACCTGGTGTCCGGGACGATCCACGCCGTGCTGAGCGACCGTGAAGGCAGCATCCTCGGGTTCGGTCTGCTGGCCGCCCTGTGGTCGGGATCGATGGGTGTGGGCGTGCTGATCACCACGATCAACCGCGTCTACAACATTCATCCCAAGCGCAACATCGCGTACCAGAAGCTGATCTCGATCCTGCTGACCCTCGTGCTGAGCTGCTTCGTGATCCTGTCGACCCTGCTGGTTCTGCTCGGCCCGGGCCTGAGTCACAAGTTCTTCCAGTTCCTCGGACTGGCAGGCGACAGCCACAACTTCTGGAGCACGCTGCGCCTGCCCCTGGTGCTACTGCTGAACCTGGGCGCCGTGTCGATCCTGTACCACTTCGCATCCGAAGCGAAGCAGCGCTACGTGTGGATCCTGCCCGGCACGGTCTTCGCCACGGTCGGGTGGTTCGTCGTTTCGTCCCTGTTCCGCCTGTTCCTGCGCAACTTCAGCACCTACAACGTGACGTACGGTTCGATCGCCGCGGTGATCATCATGATGGTCTGGCTGTGGCTGTCGGGGTTCATCTTTTTGCTGGGCGCGGAGATCAATGCGCTGATGCGGCGGATGGACCACTATGAGGACCTGCCCCGAGTCCGCGGCCGCATCCGCGACCGTGTTCACAAGTGAGGAAATAACCATGACGAAGCACGTGGTCACCTGGGACGGCAAGCGCCGCTTCACGGGCACGACGCCCGACGGCCGCGCCGGCCGGTTCGACATCCCCGTCGATATGGGGGGCGACGGTACGGCTCCGAGCCCCATGGAAGCGGTCCTGCACGCCCTGGCCGCCTGCTCGGCCGTTGATGTGGTGGCCATCCTGGAGAAGATGCGCTGTCCTGCCGACAGTCTACGCGTGGACATCGAATTCGAGCGCGCCGAGAGGCATCCCAAGGTCTTTACCAAGATCCAACTGAAGTACGTGGTGACCGGTGAGGTGCCCGAGAAGAAGCTGGAGCGGGCGATCAAGCTGTCGTCGGAAACGTTCTGCTCCGTGGGGGCGATGCTGGGGAAGACGGCGGAAATTACGCACGAATTCGTTGTCGACTGACGACCGTCTCCGAGCTCTCTCAAAATGCGGCACCGGAGTTGCTCCGCCCAGCCGTCATGAGGCGAAGTGGAGAGGTCATGACGGAGGAAAAGGACAGGCCGGGGCGTTTGATGACCCGCATCCGGGATGCGATCCGGGTTCGTCACTACAGCCGCTACACGGAAAAAGCGGACGTCGGCTGGATACGGCGCTTCATCATATTCCACGACAAACGCCATCCCCGCGATCTCGGGGCCGACGAATTGACGGCCTTCCTGAGCCATCTGGCTGTCGACCGCAAGGTCGCGGCCTCGACCCAGAACCAGGCCCTGAGTGCCCTGCTCTTTCTGTATCGCGAAGTCCTGCGGATCGAGCTGCCCTGGCTGGACGGGATTACGCCAGCAAAGCGGTCGACACGGGTGCCGATCGTGCTTACGCAGGCCGAGGCCGCCGCCCTACTCGAATGTCTCCACGGGACACACTGGCTCGTGGCGTCGCTGCTCTACGGTTCCGGTCTGAGGCTGATGGAATCGCTCCGCCTCAGGATCCAGGATCTGGACCTCGGGCGGAAGGAGATCCTGATCAGGTCCGGTAAAGGCGCCAAGGACCGCCGGACCATGCTCTCCGCCCGGCTGTTGCGTCCGTTACGGAGTCATTTACAACAGGTCAAAAACCAACACTTGGCCGATCTGCAGCGAGGGTCGGGTACCGTCGAACTCCCCCATGCCATCGGCCGCAAGTACCCGCACGCCGCTCGGGAGTGGAACTGGCAGTGGATCTTCCCTGCCACGAGACACTATCTGGATCGCGAGACCGGACAGTATCGACGCCATCATCTCCACGCATCAGTCATTCAGAAGGCGGTCAAGGCGGCGGCCCGCCAGGCCGGGATCGTCAAGAGGGCGACCTGCCACACGCTGCGGCATTCGT
>DAOVZQ010000483.1 GCA_030635025.1 bacterium | reverse complement strand
CTTGGGCCTGGAGATCGATCATGCGGCTCTCACAGTTGGTGACCATGATGATCGGAGGCGCGAACAGATCGTTGCAATCGAGTTTGCGGAGCAGATCGAATCCCGTGGTGTCACCCAGGGCGTAATCGAGCAGCACGACGTCGAAGGTCTCGGTCCTCAGCAGATCCAGGGCTTCGCTAATGGTCTCCACATGATCCACAACGAATTGTATATCACGACATTCGGAAAGGACCTCGCAAATGTGCTGGGCGTCCTCTTCCTGATCCTCGACCAACAGTACACAGAGATAATCGATTTCACTCATTACAAGCTCCTGGTCCCGGCGCCTGTGGGCGAACAGGATTTTCGATGAAGGTGACCAAGTTGCTGTCCAATACATCGGTCGATTTTGCGAGGCATTTACTAAAATCTACCCTGATAGTGGGGAAGTTCTCAGTTTTTGCACATAGGTGCTGGCTATGGTATAATTAGGCAAGCACGCCGGGATTTTCCGGCTGTTTTTTCATCCCGTATATTGATTCAGGGGACTCCCGCCGTCCCCGAGCCCAAGGAAGTGCCCAATGCCAGACCGTTCCTATCGTATGCCCGCACCGGCGCGACTGCTTGTCGCCATCGCAGCCCTGACGCTGTTCGCGGTATCCGTTCCCGCCCAAACGTCCCTTGATATCGGCGGTTGGACGCTGCAGCAGGAAAACTCGACCCAGAGCTTCACGATCCCCGCGGGAACGTTCGTGCAGTCGGGCGGCTATGCGATCATCTGTCGCGATCAGGATCAGGCTTCCTTCGAAACCTACTACGGTGTGTCGCTGGGCTCGAACGTGGTCTTCCTGAACTCGGGCGGTACGGCGCCCATGGTCAATGGCGACGAAACCTACGAGCTGTTCAACGCGGGTAGCGGCTCCGAAGACGGCGCCACCAACGCCGTCACCACCACGAAGCGCTCATACCATCGCAACGATCCCGAGAGTCTCGTCTGGACGGTCACCAATGAGATCCCCTCGCCCGGCTCCGGCGTCGAGGCACCCGATGCCGTCCTGTCCGGAGTGGTCATCAGCGAAGTGACCGACCCCGACGACTATACCTACGAGTTCGTGGAGCTCTACTACGACGCGGAAGCGGGCGGAGACCCCGAGGCGCCGACGATCACCAACGTGGCCCTGACGCCGGCGGCTCCCGAACACGGCGACGACCTGACCCTGACGGCGACTGTGGTCGACGGCGACGAACCTGTGTCCATCGTCACCTGCTATTACCGCACCGACGGCGGCACTTTCCTTTCGCAGACCATGGTCAACGTGGGCAGCGACACCTATTCCTGGGTATTCTACAGCCAGTCCGGCGATGTGAATTTCGATTACTACATCCACGCCGTGGACACCGGCAGCGACGTCTCGCTCTCCCCTGCTTCAGCTCCGGCCAGCTGGTATACCACCTGGATCGATGGTCCCCCCACGGCCGGCAGAGTCGTGCTCTTCGACCACGCCCACGACCAGGACGCAGGCAGCAATGGCAACTGGCGCATCGACGACAACTTCCCCGACCCCTTGCCCGCCGTTCCGAACAGCGAGACGTCGTGGAACGGCCAGCTCTCCGAATGGGGCTACGAGCTTTACCTGGCGGGCCACACCGTGCACAGCAATACGACGGCCCTGAGCGCATCGGTCCTGGCGGGCGTCGACCTGCTGATCATCCCCGAGCCCCAGAACCCGTTCACCGCAGCGGAGAAGGAAGCGGTGCGGCAATTCGTCTACGACGGCGGCTCGCTCTTCATGATCGGTGACCACAACTCGAGCGACCGCAACGCCAACGGCTGGGACTCGCCGAGCATCTTCGGCGGCTACTCCGTACCGCACATCACCGTGCCCGTGGGCTCGGACACCGAGACCTTCGCCGGCGCCCTGTTCGGCCTGCACTTCCACGTGAAGGACGAGGGCAACAACTCGATCACCGGCACCTTCACGAACATCACCGCCGCCGCGGGCAACCCGGTCATCGAAGGATCCTATGGCGACGTGAATGCGGTCATCTACCACGTGGGCAACGTCATGACCCTGTGGCCGACGGCCAACCCGTACCTGAGCGACGTGGGCTCACTGATCAGCAAGTCCGAAGGCTCGCCCCACGTGGCGGCCTGGTCGCGCTACGGCGACGGCAAGATCGTCGGCTACGGCGACTCGTCCAGCATGGCCGACGGCACCGGCAGCGAATCCCACGCGGACAACTGGACCGAGGCCGGCAGCAACAATCGCGAGTTCTTCCTGAACGCGTGCGAGTGGTTGCTGGACAATCCGTACGTGGGCGTGGAAGACGAAACACCCTTCAACCTCGGGTTGGATCTTCGGGCCTATCCGAATCCGTTCAATCCCAGGACAACCGTATCACTCACGATGCCGCACGACGGCTTTGTCGAGGTGACGATCCACGACCTGCAAGGACGCAGTCTGCGAACATTGCACGACGGCCTCCTGCCGTCCGGGCCGCACGGTCTGACCTGGAACGGCGCTGACGACTCGGGCCGCCCCGTGGCAAGCGGCGTGTATCTGGTGCGGGCCGCCGGGGTAGGCGTGCTGAACTTCACGAAGGTCGTGCTTGCCCGATAGGCCTCGTAGTGCCGGACATGCAAACGCCCCTTCCGGGAACCGACGCGCCACGGTTCCCGGAAGGGGCGTTTGCATGTCCGGCACCGTAGG